>NZ_DATJJF010000215.1:0-16541 GCF_035492435.1 Trinickia sp. | reverse complement strand
TCGCCCAGCGATTCGCGTGCGCAGATAAAGGCGATACGCCGCTTGCCGAGTTCGCGCGCGACGTAACCAAACGTCTCGCTCGGATTCGAGTCGCCCATCGAATGCGAGTCGCCTCGCGGTGCGAGATGCATGCCGACACGCTCGGGGCCCCAGACGTCAATGCATTCGTCCGCAACCTCGAGCATGAGCCGCGCCCGCTTTTCGATAGAGCCGCCATAGGCGTCGGCACGATGGTTGGTGCTGTCCTGCAGGAACTGGTCCAGCAGATAGCCGTTGGCGCCGTGCACTTCCACACCGTCGAAGCCGGCCACCTTGGCATTCTCCGCACCCAAGCGATATGCGGCGACCACCTCGCGGATCTCGTCGAGTTCGAGCGCGCGTGGTGTCACGAATGGGCGTTGAGGGCGCACGAGGCTTACGTGGCCGCCCGGCGCAATGGCTGTCGGCGCGACCGGCAGTTCACCGTTCAGGAAGATGGGGTCCGAAACGCGGCCAACGTGCCACAGCTGCAGAAAGATCAGGCCGCCCGCAGCATGTACGGCGTCCGTGACGAGCTTCCATCCCTCGACTTGTTCGTCCGACCAGATGCCGGGCGTTGCAGCATAGCCGACACCCTGCGGCGTGACGGATGTCGCCTCGCTAAGAATGAGCCCGGCGGATGCACGCTCGGCGTAGTACCGCGCCATCAGCGCATTGGGAACGCGCTCGTCGCCCGCGCGTTGACGCGTGAGCGGCGCCATGATGACGCGGTTCGGCAATGTGAGATCGCCGACGACAAGTGGATCGAAAAGCGTTGGCATAGCAAGTCCTCGTTGCGGGCTCGCGCCCGTATATGTCGATGAAACAATGACGTACGGTTGATCCGCTGCAGGTGTATTGCTGGCGAGCGCCATGCGCTCACAAATCCGAGCGCAGCGAATCGAGAAAAGCTTGAATGACGGTCTCGTTGCGCTTAAAGAAGCACCACTGGCCGATGCGCTTCACGCTCACCAGTCCGGCGGACTGCAATGTCGCGAGATGCGCGGAGCACGTCGACTGCGAGAGCCCGGCGCGCGCGTTGATCTGCCCCGCGCATACGCCATGGTCGAGCGGCAACTCTTGCTCCGGAAAGTTCGCTTCCGGATCTTTGAGCCACGCAAGAATTTCTCGGCGCACCGGACTCGCGAGCGCCTTGTGGATGGCATCGATGTCGATCGTCATGTCAAGCGCCGTAAAGCAGGCTGCTGCGAAGCAGGACGCCTGAGGATCAGGCGTCGTGTTTCGCAGTTGGCGGAAGTATATATCGGAAATTCCCGATATGCCTTGGGACGGACTATGCGCTGAGCTTGCCGAGGAAGTCGAGCTTGCCGACTTCCACGCCGTTGTGGCGCAAAATTGCGTAGGTGGTCGTGCTGTGGAAGTACAGATTCGGCAAAACGAAGTCGAACAGATAAGCCACGCCCGTGAACTCGATGGTGCCGCTCGGTAGCTTCACGTTGACAACGCGCGTTTCGCTGCCTTCGATCTGCGAGGCGTCAACTTGCTGGATGTACGCCAGCGTTTTGTCGATGCGTTGTTCGAGTTCGTCGAAGGTCGCTTCGGTGTCGGGGAAGCTTGGAGCCTCGAGGCCCGCCAAACGCGCGGCGCCGAACTTGACGACGTCGCACGCGATCTGGACTTGCCGAGTCAGCGGAAACATATCGGGATAAAGACGGCTTGTCAGGAACACCTCGGGGGCGATCTTCTTCGCTTCAGCGTGTGCACGTGCCTTGCCGAGAATGGTGCGGAGATTCGAGAGCCCGCGCACGAACACGGGCACAGAGGCTTGATACATGGACAGGGACATGGTCGCTTCCTTTTCGTCGGTTTGTTTTGGATGACGCCGGTCACTCATGTGTAAGGCGGCATCGCGTATCGGGTGCTGCGGCACGAATGATATGCCGCGCGTGATTATTTCGCTGCGGTGTTAATATCGCCGCTTTACTGCTTTGCAGCAAAAACGCCTCATGGCCTCGATCAGCCAACTCAACGTCTACCCGATCAAGTCGTGCGCAGGCATTGTGCTCGAGTCGGCTCGCCTTCTTGAGCACGGTTTGCAGTACGACCGTCATTGGATGCTTGTGGATGCCAGAGGGCGGTTTGTGACTCAGCGACAGCTGCCGCAGCTTGCGCTCGTGACGACGGCGCTATGCGATGGAGAGCTCATTGTGGATGCCCCAGGCCGCGCTCCGTTGCACACACCGCTGGACCCATCCCGGCTCGCGCACGCCGAGCGCATCGACGCAACGGTATGGAGCGACACCGTCGCTGCGTTGGATACCGGCGAACAATCCGCGCGCTGGTTCTCCGATTTCGCCGGGGTCCCCTTGCGGCTCATACGCTTCGATCCCGACGTAGAGCGAACCGCGAGCCTCAAATGGACGGGCGGGGCGATTTCGCCGTTGCGATTTGCCGACGGCTATCCGGTGCTTGTGAGCAGCGAAGCCTCGCTCGACGATCTGAACGCGCGGCTTGCCAAGCGGGGTGTGGACGCAATTCCGATGAACCGCTTCCGGCCGAATCTCGTATTGAGCGGAGTCGATGCCTACGAGGAGGATTACGTCGAGACGTTGCGCATCGGGGTAGAGGGCGGTGAAGTCGTTTTACGGCTCGTGAAGCCGTGCACGCGCTGCCCGATTCCCGCCGTCGATCAAGCGACGGGTGCCCCTGATCCCCGCTGGCCAAATGAGCCGACCGATGCGCTCAGTACTTATCGCGCCGATCCGCGTGTCGGCGGTGGAATCACTTTTGGCCAGAACGCTATCGTCATCGCGGGTGACGGAAGCTCGATCAGCGTGGGCGCTGACGTCGAAGTCGATCTGCGTTTTGCAGACTGAGGCTTGGCGATGCCCCCTTCAACCGGAAGACTCCCTTTGGAAGCCACAAGCGTCGCCGATATGCCGCACGTGCCGGATGTGCGTTTTGTGGCGCTCGCAAACGGCTTGCAGATGCCTTATATCGAGTGCGGCAGTGGGCCGCTCGTCCTCTTCGTGCATGGCTCGATTTGCGATTATCGGTATTGGCAGCCGCAAATCGAGAGTCTGTCGCCACACTACCGCTGCGTGGCCGTGAGCCTCACGCATTATTGGCCGATCACGAACATGCCGCGTACCGTCCCGTTCAGCTGGAGCGAGCATGCGGACGAGCTTGCGCAGTTTATCGACAAGCTAAGTTACGGCCCGGCGCACGTCGTGGGGCATTCGCGAGGAGGCTGTGTCGCGTTCCATTTTGGACTTCGCCACCCTGACCATCTGCGCACGCTGACGCTCGCCGATCCTGGCGGCCCGATCGAGGTGCCGGGCCGGTCGCTGCCAGTACTGCCCGAAACCGTCAATGCGCTGCGCGGCCATGCTGCCCAGCTTATCGAGAGCGGTGAAGTCGAGGCTGGCCTCGAGCTCTTTGTCGACTCGGTAAGCCGGGTCGGCTCCTGGACGAAAAGCCCTGCAGCGTTTCGCACAATGGCGATCGACAACGCCGATACGTTGCCGCGCCAATTCGCCGATCCGCTGCCAGCTTACAGACGGGATGCGGCTGAGCGCATACGGTGTCCGATATTGCTGATCGACGGCGAGAGAAGTCCGGACCTTTTTCGCCGCAACGTGGCTGCGCTCGTGGACTGGTTTCCCGATGTGCGCCGCCATACGATCCGCGGCGCGTCGCATGCGATGAATCTCGCGCATCCCGCCGCGTTCAACCGAGCGCTCGACGAATTCATAAGCGCATCGGCCGCCGAGCGTTAATCAGGCGCCGATGGCGTGAAAGCGGCGCTGAGCGCGGCTTGCAGGCATTGGTTTTGCGGTAACGCGTCCGTATGATTGCCCGGCATCGTTATCGACTTTATGCTTCCCCCTTCGCACATCCTTCCTACAATCGAGGGATGCCGACATCAGGACCAGGAGCGACACGATGCTGGATACCGACATCCTCGGTGCACCTACGCGAGCCGCAGAGGCCGGCGATCTCGAACGCGGCGGCGCATTCATCGCGCCCGAGAACCCCTACATAGCGCGCACGAGTCTGTATGTGCTGAAGTCGGGCGACACCTTTGTCGTCAATGACCCGCTCGGCGACATCAACGGTCACGACGACGGGCTTTTCGTCAACGATACGCGCACGCTTTCGCAGTTGCGCCTTACCTTCGGCGGGCGGGCACCGTCGCTCCTCTCGGGTAACGTCAGCAACGACAACGCCGCTTTCACAGCCCACCTCACGAATCGCCCGCTGCCCCCGCTTGGCGGGGAGGGCACGCCTGAGGGTGTCATTCACGTTGAGCGCATGCGCGTATTGGCGGGCACCGTCCTCGATGAAGCCATCACGCTCACGAACTACGGGCCGAGCGAGGCCATCGTGCCGCTTTCGATCTCGTTCGCCTGCGATTTCAAGGACATGTTCGAGGTGCGGGGGCTTTCGCGGTCGAATCGCGGCACGATCGAGCCGCCTCGTGTCGGCAAGAGCGAAGTGCAGGTGCGCTATGTCGGCCTTGACAGCATCGAGCGCGAGGTAAAGATTGCCTTTTCCCCCGAGCCTGATCACCTGGGCCCCGATCGAGCCGATTTTTCGATCAAGCTCTCGGCACAGGCCTGTGTGTCGATTTACCTGTCCGTGGCGGTCCAGGCGCACGCACTCACGCGGGCTAACGATGCGCAGGCCGCCCGCGTCGCGCTGCCGCCTCACAGCTCCAACCCGGCACACATTACCCAGATCGACACAATGCGTCCACGCGTGGGGCGCGCCGCAGTAAGGTCGGCGCTCGCGAGTGCGCACCTCGCGATGCGCGAGCGTCGTCGAGCGACAGCGAGCATCCGCACGAGCAATCCGCTGTTCAATGCCTGGCTGGAACGTTCAGTCGCGGATCTGGGTTTGCTGACGACTGATTTGCCGACAGGCCCGTACCCCTATGCGGGTATCCCCTGGTTTTCGACACCGTTCGGGCGCGACGCTGTTGTCACCTCGCTCCAGACGTTGTGGCTGCAGCCATGGCTTGCACGTGGGGTCCTGCGGTTTCTCGCCAACCATCAAGCACACGAGGACTCGGCCTTTCGCGACGCGTCGACGGGCAAGATTATGCACGAGATGCGCAAGAGCGAGATGGCGGGCACGGGCGAAGTGCCGTTCGCGCTCTACTACGGTGGGGTCGACACAACGCCGCTCTTCATCGTGCTCGCCGGCGCCTACTTTGCCCGGACGGCGGACGATGCGCTCGTCGCCGAGCTTTGGCCCGCGCTCGAGTGTGCGGCACAGTGGGTTGCCCGCGTGTGCGACAGCAACCGTTATGGCTTGCTCGACTATCAATGCGCGTCCCAGCGCGGGCTTGCGAATCAGGGATGGAAGGATAGCCATGATTCCGTCTTCCATGCCGACGGCCGCATGCCTGACGGCCCGATTTCATTGGTCGAAGTTCAGGCATATGCGAGTGCTGCCTTCGACACGATGGCGCAGTTCGCAACGCGTCGCGGCCATGCCGACGATGCCACGCGCTACGCGGCGCGTGCGAAGGCATTGCGCGAGCGTGTCGAAGCGCTCTTCTGGATGCCTGAATCGGGGTTTTACGGCATTGCGCTCGATGGGCACGGCGATTTGTGCCGTGTGCTCGCATCGAATGCGGGGCATTTGCTCGCTTTCGGGTTGCCGACGCGCGAGCGCGGCGAGGCCGTTGCGCGCAAGCTGGAGTCGACGCTATTTCACACCGGGTGGGGCGTGCGGACCCTGGCTGCGAACCAGCCGCGCTTCAACCCGATGTCGTATCACAACGGTTCGGTCTGGCCGCACGACACGGCGCTTTGCGCGCGCGGCCTGGCTCGCTACGGCAATAAGCAGGCGGCCGTGCAGTTGCTGCAGGCGCTATTCGAGGCAGCCGTCAACTTCGATATGCGGCTCCCGGAGCTTTTTTGCGGATTCATGCGCCAGCGTGGCGAGCCGCCTACTGCTTATCCCGTGGCCTGTTTGCCGCAAGCCTGGGCGGCGGGTGCACCGTTCATGATGCTCGAAGCGTGTCTCGGGATCACGATCGATGCCGTGCGTGAAGAAATTCTTATTGAACAGCCCGCACTGCCTGAGGGTATCGACTGGCTCGAAGTACGCAATTTGCGCGTGGGAGAGAAGCGGGTTTCGATCACGTTCAGTCGCGTTGCCGGCAAGGTCGTTGCGTCGGCCGATAACCCGAATGTGCGTGTGGCCACTGTGTTGTAACGTTGGCGCAAGCCGCCTGGCGTTTGACGCTCACGGGAGCAGGCCGGGTGGCGTCCGTTTTCGACACGTTGCTTGACGAGCGAAGACGCTGAGGGCTAATCAATCGTCTGCTTTTTTGCGCGCTCGCTTTGTGCCGGCGCCGCTCTTGTGTGCTGCTGCTGCTGTTACTGTTGCGGCCTCAAATTGTCGTATCGCCTCGCTAACATCGTCTTTGAGTCGTGCGAGGGCGACAAGGTCGGGCGCTGGTGGCTGCAACGCGGCCCAAAGCAGCTCGACGAGCCGATCTGCCGTCACGTCGATATCGGTATTGTGCTGTGTCAGCGTCACGTCCCACAGCACATGTTCCATCGGACCGAACACCATCGAGCGCATGAGCCTTAACGGTACGTCGGTGCGGATCTGCCCCGATTGCTGCCCTTGCGCGAGCACGCGCATCAATGGCGCTGTGTAACGGCGCTGCAGGGCGGTCAACTGATTGCCCAGTTCGTGGTGCTTCGTACGCCCCTCGGATAACACAAGCGAACAAAGGCCCGTCCCGTGCACGAGCATGAGGCGCAGATGCGTGCGGACGATGAAGGCGAACTGCTGCCGTACGCTGCCGTCGCGTGGCAAGCCGCTTTCGATCGCCTCGATAATCTCGTCATACCAATCTGCAATGACGCGCGCACAAAGATCTCTTTTGCCTCGAAAGTAGCTGAACACCGTGGCTTCGGAAACGCCGATGCGTTGAGCAATTTCGGCCGTCGTCGCACGCTCGTATCCCTTTTCGGAAAATACGTCACGTCCTGCTTGAAGAATGTCGCGCACGCGCTGTTGCGATTTGCGTCCCGCAGGCTGCCGACGTACGCCATTGGGTTCGGGGTTCAGGTCGCCCGTCATGTGAGTCAGGTTCAATTGTATGTTCAATGAGGCGTGATTTTTTGGGCATATTAGCACTGATTCAAGGGATTTATACGCATCCTATCTAGGTGAGTAATACTCAAAAAAACCTATTGACGCTTACCCGGATGTGACGTGAAATGCACATTGAGCGGGTGCATGTCATCCCCGCCTCACGTACAGCGGCCATGGCGCCAGCTATGGCGTATTCGAGGAGACATGATGAGCAACGTGCCTGGATTGCGATTCGCACTTGGCGAAGAGGTCGACATGTTGCGCGACGCGGTGGCCCGCTTCGCGGCGAAAGAAATTGCACCACGTGCAGCAGCCATCGATCGCGACGACCAGTTTCCGATGGACCTGTGGCGCAAGTTCGGCGAAATCGGCGTGCTCGGCATGACCGTCGCCGAAGCGTATGGGGGCGCGAACATGGGCTATACGGCGCATATGGTCGCGATGGAGGAAATCTCGCGGGCGTCAGCCTCGGTCGGGCTGTCATACGGCGCACACTCGAACCTCTGCGTCAACCAAATCCACCGTAACGGTACTGAAGCACAAAAGCAGAAATATCTGCCGAAGCTCGTTTCGGGCGAGCACGTCGGTGCACTGGCCATGAGCGAACCCAACTCCGGATCGGACGTCGTGAGCATGAAGCTGCGCGCTGACAAGCGGGGCGAGCGCTATGTGCTCAATGGCACGAAAATGTGGATCACGAACGGCCCGGATTGCGACACGCTAGTCGTTTATGCCAAGACCGATGTCGAGGCCGGCGCAAGCGGCATGACGGCTTTCATCGTCGAGAAAGGCATGAAAGGCTTTTCGGTAGCGCAAAAGCTCGACAAGCTCGGCATGCGTGGGTCACACACGGGCGAACTGGTGTTCGAGGATGTCGAAGTGCCGGAAGAAAACATCCTCGGCAAGCTGAACGCAGGCGTGAAGGTGCTGATGAGCGGGCTCGACTATGAGCGTGCCGTGCTCGCGGCAGGTCCCACGGGCATCATGCTGGCTTGTATGGATGCCGTCGTTCCGTATATTCATGAGCGTGAGCAGTTCGGGCAACCGATCGGCGAATTTCAGCTCATCCAGGGCAAGGTTGCGGATATGTACACCTCGCTTCAAGCGAGCCGCGCCTACCTGTACGCCGTCGGCCGCCAGCTCGATACGCTTGGCGACGCGCACGTGCGGCAGGTTCGGAAAGATTGCGCGGGCGTCATTCTCTATACGGCTGAGAAGGCGACGTGGATGGCGGGCGAGGCCATACAGATCCTTGGCGGCAATGGCTACATCAATGAATATCCCGTTGGTCGCCTTTGGCGCGACGCCAAGCTTTACGAAATCGGCGCGGGCACGAGCGAAATCCGTCGCATGCTGATTGGCCGGGAGATTTTCGCTGAAACAGCGTAACGCAGCACCGGTGATATCAAATCGTTCAGTACACCGAATGAAATCAATTCTGCGAGACGGAGTTCGTTCTGATGCCTAACATCGAGAGTCAGCTCAATCCGCGCTCGGAGGAGTTTCGAGCGAATGCAACGGCGCTCGCTGCACTCGTCGTGGACTTGCGAGCAAAAGTGGCGCATCTCGCTCTGGGCGGTGGGGCTGCCGCGCGCGATAAGCATGTCTCTCGTGGCAAGTTGCTCCCGCGTGAGCGCATTGCGCAGTTGCTAGACGCAGGCACGCCTTTCCTCGAGCTTTCGCAAATGGCCGCCTTCGGCATGTACCACGATGCCGCGCCTGGCGCTGGAATCATTACGGGCATCGGTCGCATTGCCGGCCAAGAATGCATGATCGTCTGCAACGATGCAACGGTCAAAGGCGGCACCTATTATCCGATGACGGTAAAGAAGCACGTGCGTGCACAAGAAATTGCTGCCGAGAACCGTCTGCCTTGCGTGTACCTTGTCGATTCGGGCGGTGCCAATTTGCCCAACCAGGACGAAGTGTTTCCGGATCGCGATCACTTCGGCAGGATCTTCTATAACCAGGCCAACCTGTCGGCGGCCGGCATCGCGCAGATTGCCGTCGTCATGGGCTCGTGTACTGCTGGCGGCGCCTATGTGCCCGCCATGAGCGACGAATCCATCATCGTCAGGAACCAGGGCACGATTTTTCTCGGCGGCCCCCCGCTCGTGAAAGCCGCCACGGGCGAAGAGGTGAGTGCGGAGGACCTTGGCGGCGGGGACGTTCACACGCGGCTTTCCGGCGTCGCCGATCATCTTGCACAAAATGACGCTCACGCGTTGGCGATTGCGCGCAGCATTGTTGCGAAGCTGAATCGCGTCAAGCCGACGCAAATGTCCATGCGCGAGCCGAAGGCACCACGTTACGACCCAAAGAGCGTCTATGGCGTCATTCCCACCGACACGCGCAAACCGTTCGACGTTCGCGAAGTGATCGCCCGCATCGTTGACGATTCCGACTTGGACGAATTCAAGGCGCGCTACGGCACCACGCTTGTCACGGGTTTTGCACACATATGGGGTTATCCCGTCGGCATTGTCGCGAACAATGGCATCCTTTTTTCGGAATCGGCGCTCAAGGGTACCCACTTCATCGAACTCTGCTGCCAGCGCAAAGTGCCGCTCGTGTTCTTGCAGAACATCACTGGGTTCATGGTGGGGCGCAAGTATGAGAACGAGGGTATTGCCCGCAACGGCGCAAAGATGGTGACCGCTGTTGCCACTGCTCGGGTGCCGAAGTTGACGGTCATCATCGGCGGATCCTTCGGCGCCGGCAACTACGGTATGTGCGGCAGATCGTACTCGCCGCGGTTTCTGTGGATGTGGCCTAACGCTCGTATTTCGGTGATGGGTGGGGAACAAGCCGCATCGGTGCTCGCGACCGTAAAGCGCGATGGCATCGAGGCAAAGGGAGGCGTTTGGACTGCTGAGGAAGAGGAGGCATTCAAGCATCCTATCCGTGAGCAATACGATCATCAGGGGCACCCCTATTATGCGAGTGCGCGGCTCTGGGACGACGGCGTCATCGATCCGGCACAGACACGCGACGTTCTCGGCCTCGGTCTTGCCGCTGCGATGAGCGCACCCATCGATGAAACGCGATTCGGCGTGTTCAGAATGTGACGCCGTGAAGGGTGTTACTTGCGGCAACGATGTGGCCGCAGCGGCAATGCAGTCACGAAAACGATGATGTGAAACGGATGTCAGGAGACGCTGATGGACTATGCGATGTTGCAAGTCGAGCTATCGGAACAGATCGCAACGGTGACGCTCAATCGTCCCGAGGTGAGAAACGCGTTCAATGAGGCAATGATCGCGGAGACGACGGATATTTTCAGGCAACTCGATGCCCGAGACGACGTGCGCGCTATTGTGCTCGCGGCGAATGGCCCAGCGTTTTGCGCTGGCGCGGATTTGAATTGGATGAGGCGGATGGCTTCGTTCTCGGATGAAGACAATCGCACCGACGCACGGCGGCTCGCCGAAATGCTCTCGACGATCTACCACTCCTCAAAGCCGGTTATCGCGCGCGTATCTGGGGATGCCTATGCCGGCGGTGTTGGCCTTGTCGCTGCGAGCGATGTTGTCGTCGCCGTTGAAAGCGCGCGGTTTTGTCTTTCGGAGGCACGGCTCGGACTGATCGCCGCGACAATCTCGCCCTACGTTGTGCGTGCACTCGGCGAGCGCGCGTCGCGTCGTTATTTCACGACCGCGGAGCAGTTCGATTGCGCTACAGCGCTGCGTCTTGGTCTCGTTCACGAAGCCGTATCCGCCGATACATTGGATGCCACCGTGCAGCAAATTGCCTCGGCCCTTTGTGCGAATGGCCCGAGAGCCGTGCGAGAGTCGAAGAGGCTAGTGCTGGATGTGGCCGGGCGCCCACTCGACGAAGCACTGATCGACGACACTGCGGCGCGTATAGCAAGGGTTCGGGCCAGCGCAGAGGGGTGCGAGGGCATCGCTGCGTTTCTGGAAAAGCGCGCGCCCGCCTGGCGCAATTGATCGACCCCACCGCTGTCGAGCGGCGTGATCGTCGGGCTGGTCGATTGGGCTCCAATGAGCTTCGATGGCCTTTGATTGCATTCATCGCCGCACAACGAGACATGACATGTTCAACAAAATCTTGATCGCGAATCGCGGCGAAATCGCATGTCGCATTGCGGCAACCTGCAAGCGGCTCGGGGTAGCGAGCGTCGCGGTATATTCCGATGCCGACGCAAGCGCCAAGCATGTCGCGGCTTGTGATGAAGCCGTCCATATCGGGGGGGCGCCCGCTTCGGAGAGTTACCTGCGCATCGATCGCATTATTGATGCCGCACTAAAACGAGGTGCGCAGGCCGTACACCCCGGTTACGGATTTCTTTCGGAGAACGAAGATTTCGCGCATGCGTGCGAGACGGCGGGGCTTGTGTTCGTTGGGCCACCCGTGTCGGCGATCGCCACGATGGGATCGAAGGCGGCGGCCAAGGCATTGATGCATGCGGCTGCAGTACCGCTGGTGCCAGGCTATCACGGAGAAAATCAGGACCCCGAACTATTGCAGCGTGAGGCCAACGATATCGGCTACCCGGTGCTGATCAAGGCGAGTGCCGGGGGCGGCGGCAAGGGCATGCGGGTTGTCGATCGGCGAGAAGACTTTGCGTCGGCATTGGCCGCCTGCAAGCGTGAAGCCAAGAGCGGCTTCGGCAACGATCGCGTGCTGATCGAGAAGTACCTGACACGCCCGCGGCACGTCGAAGTGCAAGTCTTCGCCGATAAGCACGGTGAAGCGGTCTACCTGTTCGACCGTGACTGTTCAGTGCAGCGCCGCCATCAGAAAGTGCTCGAGGAGGCGCCTGCGCCTGGGCTCACGGACGAGTTGCGCTGGGCGATGGGAGAGGCGGCTGTTGCCGCGGCGCGCGCTGTGTCTTACGTTGGGGCGGGCACGGTCGAGTTCATCATGACCGGCAGCGATTTTTACTTCATGGAAATGAATACGCGGCTGCAAGTCGAACATCCGGTTACGGAAATGGTTACCGGGCTGGATCTCGTCGAATGGCAGTTTCGCGTCGCGGCGGGCGAGCCGTTGCCCTTGCGTCAGAACGAGCTCAGCATCGAAGGTCACGCAATCGAGGCGCGCTTGTATGCGGAGAACCCATCGCGTGGCTTTTTGCCGTCGACGGGGACGCTCAAGTATTTGCGAATGCCCGAAGGCATCGAGTTCACGGTCGGCAGCCCAACGCGTGCCACCGTGCGCGTTGATAGCGGTGTGCGCGAAGGCGATGAGATCACGCCATTCTATGATCCGATGATCGCCAAATTGATCGTGCATGGCTCGAACCGCGAGGAAGCGCTGGCACGTATGACACGTGCGCTCGAAGCGTGTGAGGCAGTCGGGCCGCACACAAACATCGAGTTTCTGCGGCGCGTCGTAGCGAGCGCGCCATTCGCTTCTGCGCAACTGGATACGGGCTTGATTGAGCGCCACCATGACGCGCTTTTCGCGAACGACGCGAAGCTGTCCAAGGAGGTCGTCGCTCTCGCAACCGCAGCACTTTTGACGCGCGAGGGCGGTGCGGCTCACGGCAACTCGCCTTGGGATGCGCTATCGCATTGGCGACTCAACGGTGGATATCGGCAGTCGATCGAATGGCGTGAGTTGACGAACAACACGGTTTGCCAAGTTGCCTACACACGCGATGGCGAAGTCGCAGCGCTTCAGCACCCACAATGGATGGAGGCTTTCGATTGGTGGCGTGGCCAAGAACCGCATACGTTCGGCGTGCATTTGGGCGACACGCGTGTGACGGGGCGGGTATTGGTCGACGGCGACGTCTTCCATGTGTTCCACGAGGGCATCGCAATGGCGCTCGAATGGACGAATCTGCTCGCGCACGCAGCCGATTCCGACCATGGAGAAGGTCGACTGACTGCGCCAATGCCAGGTAGGGTCATCGCCGTTTTGGTCTCGCCGGGCGCCGTGGTTGAGAAGGGCACGGCGCTCATCGTCATGGAAGCCATGAAGATGGAGCATACGATCGGGGCTCCTGCTGCGGGCAGAGTCGTTGAGGTGTTTTACCGAGTCGGCGATCAAGTCACGGATGGCGCGCAGTTGCTGGAGATGGAATCGGGCGAGTGACAACGCAGTCGCTCAGTCGAATGTCGAACTATCCTAAAGGCGTTAGCTGTAGTGCCAGAAAAAGGAGGGCGTCATGCGTGTGCTCGATGGTTTCGTCGGTGTCGTCGGCAACACCCCATTGATTCGGCTCGCCAAACTGAGTGCGGAAACGGGATGCGAGATTCTTGGGAAGGCCGAGTTCATGAATCCGGGTGGTTCGGTCAAGGACCGTGCGGCCCTCTACATCATTCAGGATGCGGAGCGCCGAGGGGTGCTCAAGCCCGGCGGTGTCGTCATCGAAGGCACCGCTGGGAACACGGGTATCGGGCTCGCCCACATCTGCGCGTCGCGCGGTTATCGTTGCGTCATCGTGATTCCCGAGACGCAGTCCCAAGAGAAGATGGAACTGCTGCGTGTGCTGGGCGCGGAAGTTCGTCCGGTGCCGGCCGCACCGTACAAGGATCCGAATAACTATCAGAAGATTGCGGGCCGCTTGGCCCAAGAAACCCCCAACGCCATCTGGGCGAACCAGTTCGATAACTTGGTGAACCGTCAGGCGCATTATGAAACGACGGCGCCGGAGATCTGGCGCGACACTGGCGAAAAAATTGACGCTTTTGTTTGTTCGACGGGGACCGGCGGCACGCTGGCGGGCGTTGCCCGTTTTCTGAAAGAACGGAACGCTGCCATCCGAACCGTGCTCGCAGATCCCGATGGCAGCGGGCTATACAGCTTCGTGAAGACGGGTGAAATCAAAGCCGAGGGCAATTCGATAACCGAGGGCATCGGATCCAGCCGCGTGACGGCCAACCTCGAGGGCACCCCGATTGACGATGCCGTGAGAATTGACGATCAGACCTGCGTGACGATGGTCTATCGCCTCTTGCGCGAAGAAGGGTTGTATGTGGGCGGGTCGACGGGGATCAACGTAGCGGCTGCCGTACGGCTGGCACGTGAAATGGGGCCCGGACACACGATTGTGACGGTGCTGTGCGACCGAGGCAGCTTGTATTTTGCGCGGTTGTTCAATCGCGAGTGGCTGCAAAAGCGGGGGCTGGTTGTGGATTAGCGAGGGACCAGCTCGGTCAAAGTCTGTGAAGGAGGCTGGCATCGAAAGGGCGGACCTCTGGCCTGATCTCTCGTGATAATGTTGTGCGCCTGGAATACGTCCGACAAATTCGCTCGTGGTCAGCACGCGGGTAATTTGCCTTGCTACGGCGCCCTATCTCTCGTCGTCCACCTGCATGCTCACTACGCTCGCGATTGCCAACTATCGTTCTCTACGCGAACTCATCCTGCCGCTTGGCGCCCTCAACATCATTACGGGTGCAAATGGTAGCGGGAAATCGAACCTCTATAGAGGGTTGCGTCTCTTGGCGATGACGGCGCAAGGGGGCTTGGTTCCGTCGCTTGCGCGCGAGGGTGGTTTGCCCTCGACGCTATGGGCGGGTCCAGAGCGTTTTTCGCGTGCGATGTTGGCGGGCGAGCAGCCGGTGCAAAGCACCGTACGCAAGGATCCAGTCAATCTGCGCCTCGGCTTCGCTGGCGAGGCCTTTGGTTACGCCATTGATCTTGGCTTGCCGTTACTAAGCCGTTCCCAGTTCTCCCAAGATCCCGTCATCAAGCGCGAATGTATCTGGAGCGGACCCGTACTGCGTCCGTCGGCGCTGCTCGTAGATCGGCAAGGTGCGGCGATTCGCCTGCGCGATGAATGCGGCGGCTGGTCAACCGTGCCTCAGCCCGTCGCAAGCTTCGACAGCATGATGACCGAGTTTTCGGATCCCAAAGGCGCGCCTGAGATGATTGCGGTGCGTGAGCAAATCCGTTCTTGGCGCTTTTATGACCACTTTCGTACCGATGAGCAAGCGCCTGCGCGCTTGCCGCAAATTGGTACACACACGCCGGTGCTTAGTAACGACGGCGCGGATCTGGCAGCGGCGCTACAGACAATTCGCGAAATCGGTGACTTGGTCGAACTCGATACCGCCATCGAGGACGCGTTTCCGGGCGCACGCATCGGCGTCGCGAATGTCGAGGGCCGTTTCGAAGTAACGATGCATCAACACGGACTCTTGCGGCCACTCAAGGGCGCGGAACTCTCCGATGGTACGCTGCGTTACTTGTTACTAGTGGCGGCGCTCCTCACGCCGCGACCACCGGCGCTGCTGGTACTCAATGAACCCGAGACGAGTTTGCATCCGGATTTGCTTCCTGCACTCGCACGCCTGATTCAGCGAGCGTCAAAGCGCTCACAGGTACTCGTCGTTTCGCACGCCACACGACTCGTAACGGCGCTTGAGCGGGAGAGCGACAGTTGCTCCATCGTGCTCGAAAAAGAGCTGGGTGCTACGCGTATCGTTGGCTCGGATGAGATGGATATACCGCCCTGGAAGTGGCCCGCGCGCTAGCGGCGCACGGGCTACGATTACGGCGCGGTCAGTTGCCCGTTGCTGACTTTGAAGACGACAACGGCATCGCGCAGTGCATGAGCCTTCTCAGCCATCGAGCGTGCCGCAGCGGATGCTTGTTCGACGAGTACTGCGTTTTGCTGTGTGACCTGGTCCATTTGCAAAACGGCTTGGTTGACTTGCTCGATGCCGGTGTGCTGCTGATGCGACGCGGTGGTGATCTCCCTCATGAGGTCGGTCACATGCCCCACAGCCTGCACGACTTCTTGGATCGTCTTGCCCGCCTCATTCACCAAGTGGGACCCCGTGTTGACCCTCTCGACCGAGACGTTGATCAGTTGCTTGATCTCTTTCGCTGCGCCCGCGCTGCGCTGCGCCAGCGTCCGCACCTCACCGGCCACTACGGCAAAGCCGCGTCCTTGTTCGCCAGCCCGGGCCGCCTCGACGGCCGCATTCAACGCAAGAATATTTGTTTGAAAGGCGATGCCTTCGATGACGTTGATGATCTCGGCGACCTTCGCGGAGCTATCGGAAATCTCTTGCATGGTCTGCTCGACCCGACCAACCGCTTCTCCGCCACGCGCTGCAATTGCGGAGGCGTTGATCGCAAATTCATTACCTTGCTGCGCGTTCTGTGCGTTGCGTCGGACAGTTGCCGTCAATTCCTGCATGCTCGAGGCGGTCTCTTGAAGTGACGCAGCCTGCTCTTCGGTTCGTGTACTCAGATTGGTATTGCCTGCGGCAATCTGCCCCGAACCCGTCGCGATGCTTTCACTGCTCGTGCGCACGCGACCGATCAAAGCACCGAGATTGGTGTTCATTTGTTTGAGCGCGGCGAGCAAGTGTGCAGTCTCGTCCCGTCCCTCCACGTCGATGCGCGATGTCAGATCGCCTCGCGCAACCGTTTCGGCGACGGACACGGCCTCGCGCAGCGGCTGGGTAATCGATTTTGTAGTTAGCGCGGCGATGATAATGCCCGCAAGCAATGCG
>NZ_DATJJF010000214.1:0-11492 GCF_035492435.1 Trinickia sp. | reverse complement strand
CCATCCGTGAAGACTCCGGCGTCGAGCTTGGCATCATCGCCAAAAAACTCCGCGTGCACGACGTTAAATCGCCGCGCCCCCTCGCCCACAACCCGCGCAAGCGGCAACGTCCGCAGGCGGCGTGCGTATTGCATCAACGTTTCGTCCGATAGCGTTTCGGCCCATTCACCACCGATTCCATACCACCAACTGCGGCGCATCCCCCCCTCCGCAGCCAGACATAGCGCTTCCTCGTGATTGCCAAGTACCGGATAGAACCAGGGCTTGTCGAGGAGCGCCAAAGCCTCTTCCGATCTAGCCCCCCGATCGATGAGATCGCCCACCGAGAAAAGACGGTCTCGGGTGCTGTCAAACTCGATTTCACGCAGCAAATACCGGAGCGCGTCGACGCAGCCGTGCAGATCGCCAACGACGAAATCGCGCCCACCCGCGTTCACAGCGTGCCGGCAGACAACGGGAAAATACGGAGATGTCGTTTCCATAGCGCAATAATAGCGTCGCGCACGACCGACTTCGCAAAAGCGACGGGCTGTAAAAATCGACCAAGCAATGTCAAACTTACATCATCGATGTGACACTGCGCGTAACAAAAACCGGTCGGCGCTCATTAACGTGCGCGCATTCACTCGTATTTATTTAACCGCGCTTTCACGCGATCTGTCAGCCATCGATCCGCATCGCCAACGTGTGGCACGGCATGTAATGTGCTTGCGTGTTCCTCGCGCCCGAAGCGCGTCGCGCGGCCAGACGAACCGTGCGTCACCGATTATCTGTCGCGACAATGATGCAGCGCTATGAAGCATTGCTTGCAAGGCGATGCGTTTCGCGCGCCTCGCGTGCATTCACATCGCCGTCCGACACTAGGACCGACCGATGGAACGAAGTCAAGCCTATGCGCCGCGGATCTATTTCATTCATCCCCTTTTGGCCGGGCCGCTCGAGACCTGGGCCGCTCACTTGGACCACGCCGCCGCCCTCGGCTTCGACCATGTCCTGATCGGCTCGCCTTTTGCGCCGGGCAGGGCCGGTCATCTGCAGTTGGTTGCCGATTATTGCCGACTTCATCCGGCACTGAAGACCGATACCGACGTCGATGAGGCGCTGCATAGGCTTGCTGACGCGGCACGCACGCGCGGCTTGGCATTGCTCATCGAGATTGTGATCGATCGTGCTGCGGCCGACGGCGCGCTGTTTCACGCACATTCGCACTGGTTCCGCCTGCTCGAGCCCGGCGAAGCGCTGCCCGACCCGCGCCACGCACGCAGCAACGACAACGCCGTCTACGCCAATTTCGACGACCCGGTGGCTTCCGCGCAACTCGGCGCATGGTGGAGTGAGCGGCTGATCGCCCTCGTGCAAGCCGGTATCGCCGGTTTTTGCTTCGATTCGCCGCATCGCGTGCCCGTCGGTATCTGGCGCGAGTTCTGCGCGGCCGTGCGCACGCGTCATCCCGATGCGCGCTTTCTGGCCGCAACGCCGGGTCTTTCGCGCAGCGATCTCGCGCAACTCGCGGGCGTCGGCTTCGACAGTGTCTTTTCGTCGCTGCGCTGGTGGGACTTCCGGGCAGACTGGCTCGTCGACGAACACGCTGCACTCGTTCGCGTGGGCGCGCCGATCGCATTTCCCGATGCGCCTTATGGCCCGCGGCTCGCCGCCGATTTCGCATCGGCGAACGACGCCATCGTCATTGAGCGCGCGTATCGACGCGCCATGGCGGCCGCCGTTGCGCTGGGTACGGGATGGCTCATGCCGATGGGCTTCGAGTACGGCGTCGCTGAGCCGCTCTCCTATCGAGCCGGCAGTGCCGAGCGCTATCGCTCGTCCTGCGCCGCTGCGCAGTTCGATTTGAGTGTCGACGTCGCGCAGGCCAATGCATTGCAGCAACGTACCCCGCTCTTGCAATCCGTTGGGGAACTGCGTGCGCTCTCGCCCGCCGGCGCGGACGTCGCCATCCTTTTGCGCGGCGCTCGACCGGACTTGCGCAATACGCGTGAAGCTGCGCTCTTCATCGCGAACGCCGAACTGAGCACGCCGGCTTTCGTCGAACCTGCGCGGTTTCTCGACGGTGTACCGGGCGGCTTCACCGCAGTGAAGCCGCTCGCGAGCGCGTGCACGATACCGTCAGAACCGCTCGAAGCGTTTGTGCTCGGCCCCGGCGAATCCCACCTTTTCCGCGCAAGCGCAACACCTTGCGTCACGATTCCCTACGCGTCGAAACGCGCCGAGGCCGCAGCCGTCGCCCAGGCTACGGCCGCCCCCCGTCTTGCAATCGAGCGTGTCTCGCCGTGCGTCGACGGAGGACGTTTCGTCGTCAAGCGCATTGTGGGAGAAGAGGTCGAAGTGAGCGCGGCGATCTTCGGCGAGGGCCACGACAAGATCGCTGCCGCCGTTATCTGGCGCGCGGCCGACGAAATAGCATGGCGCGAAACGCCGATGACGCCTGCGCAGCCTGCCGGACTCGATCTGTGGCACGCGCGCATCTGGCTGACTCGCATCGGGCGCTACGAATTTACGGTGATCGCATGGCGCGACGACTTTGCTTCGCTAGTCGATCACATCCGCAAGAAGCTGAACGCGAATCAGGCCGTCGATCTCGAACTCGAAGAAGCGCGCCACCTCCTCGCACGCATATTAGCGGAAGCCGAGACAGCCGACACCGCTGACACGACGGGCGCGCACCAAGCGATGACGCCCGAGCACAACGCACATGGAACACATGAAGCGCTGCACCCAACCGTCGAACAGTTGAGGCACATTGCCACCCAGTTTGCGCACGTTCCGCCGGCAGCGAGGCTCGACCTCATCCTCGCGCCGCAGACGAGCGAGGCCGTGGCGTCAGCCCGCCACCGCCCGTTCCTGTCACGCGACATCACGACCTACCGCATCGATGCCGAGCGCAGCGCCGCACGTTTTGCGAGCTGGTACGAGATCTTTCCTCGCTCGATGAGCGACGACCCCACGCGGCATGGCACCTTCGACGACGTCATCGCGAAGCTGCCCCGAATTCGCGACCTGGGCTTCGACGTGCTCTATTTCCCGCCGATCCATCCGATCGGCAAGGTCAACCGCAAGGGCCGCAACAACACGCTCATCGCCCAGCCCGGGGACGTTGGCAGCCCCTATGCGATCGGCAGCGACGAGGGAGGACACACCGCGCTTCATCCGGACCTCGGCACATTCGATGATTTCAAGCGGATGCTGGCTGCCGCGCAGGCGCTCGGCCTCGAGATTGCCCTCGATTTCGCGATTCAATGCGCGCCCGATCATCCGTGGCTCACCGAGCACGCGTCATGGTTCGCCTGGCGTCCCGATGGGACGCTGCGCTATGCCGAGAATCCGCCGAAGAAGTATCAGGACATCGTCAATCCCGAGTTTTATGCCTACGACGCAAAGCCCGCGCTCTGGCTCGCGCTGCGCGACGTCATCCGCTTCTGGGTCGACTCAGGCGTACGGATTTTCCGCGTCGACAATCCTCACACGAAACCGCTGCCGTTCTGGGAATGGATGATCGCCGACATTCGCTCGCGTCGCCCCGACATCATTTTTCTCTCCGAAGCATTCACGCGGCCGCGTCTGATGTACCGCCTCGCCAAAATCGGCTTTTCTCAGTCCTATACCTACTTCACGTGGCGCGAATCGAAACGCGACTTTGTCGACTATCTGACCGAGCTGACCCAGACGGACGTGCGCGAGTATTTCCGTCCGCAGTTTTTCGTCAACACGCCCGATATCAACCCGCGTCATCTGCAATCATCGGGCCGTGCCGGCTTCATGATTCGAGCGGCGCTGGCCGCGACGCTCTCTGGGCTTTGGGGCATGTATTCGGGATTCGAGCTGTGTGAAGCCAAAGCGCTGCCCCACAGCGAGGAATATCTCGATTCCGAAAAGTACCAACTGCGCGCGTGGGACTGGGACCGGCCTGGCAATATCGTCGACGTCATCGCGGCGTTAAATCGGATTCGTCGCATGAACCCGGCGCTGCACACGCACCTCAATGTCACCTTCCTGCCCGCGCACAACGAACGCATCCTATTCTTCGAGAAGGCAACGGCCGCACGCGACAACGTGATCCTCGTCGCGATCAGCCTGGACCCGTTCGAGCCGCAGGAGGCCGATATCGAGCTGCCCTGGCAGACGCTCGAGCACTGGCGCGTGAAGGAATCGGACGCGCTCGCCGTCACCGAGCTCGTCAGCGGCGCGTGCTTCCAATGGCGCGGGCGCCGGCAGCCTATTCGCATCGAGCCAGACGCGCTGCCGTTCGCGATCTGGCGCATTGCACCGACTGCGGGATTCCCGCGCGACGAGCGTGCGTTCAGCGTGAGCGTTCGGCAATCGGCGAAGGGGGAGATACACCATGAAGCGTGACGAGCCTCTGAACGGCGGTTCGACGCCTCGGCATGCGGCATCGACCGTCGATGAGAGAGAAGCCGAGGACGGGAGGGCCGCAACCGCCGCGCAGCGCACACGCAGCGGCCGGCGCGTCAAGCCATCGTTGCTGTCGGACGATCCGCTTTGGTATAAGGACGCCGTAATCTATCAAGTGCATGTGAAGTCGTTTTTCGACTCGAACCGCGACGGCGTCGGCGATTTCGCGGGCCTCATTGCGAAGCTCGACTACATCGCCGAGCTCGGCGTGGATACAGTCTGGCTGCTGCCGTTCTATCCTTCGCCGCGCCGCGACGATGGCTATGACATCGCCGACTACCGCAACGTGCACCCTGACTACGGCTCACTCTCCGACGTTCGCCGCTTCATTCAGGAAGCGCACGCGCGGGGCCTTCGCGTCGTCGCCGAGCTTGTCATCAATCACACCTCAGACCAGCATCCGTGGTTTCAGCGCGCACGGCGCGCCAAGCCAGGATCGAATCATCGCAACTACTACGTGTGGTCGGACACCGACAAAAAGTACGACGGTACACGCATCATATTTATCGATGCCGAGCCTTCGAACTGGACGCACGATCCTGTCGCCAACGCCTACTACTGGCATCGCTTCTATTCGCATCAACCGGATCTCAACTTCGACAACCCCTCTGTTTTGCGCGAAGTGCTGGGCATCATGCGCTTTTGGCTCGACATGGGCATCGACGGGCTGAGGCTCGACGCCGTGCCGTACCTCGTCGAGCGCGAAGGCACGAGCAACGAAAACCTGCCGGAAACGCACGCGATTCTGAAGCAGATCCGTGCGGCGATCGATGCTGCTTATCCCAACCGCATGCTGCTCGCGGAAGCCAATCAATGGCCCGAAGACGTGCAGGAGTATTTCGGCGACGAAGACGAATGCCATATGGCGTTCCATTTCCCGCTTATGCCACGCATCTATATGGCCATTGCCAGTGAAGACCGCTTCCCGATCACCGACATCATGAAGCAGACACCGGAGCTTCCTCCAAGCTGCCAGTGGGCCATCTTCCTGCGCAACCATGACGAGCTGACGCTCGAGATGGTGACGGACTCCGAGCGCGATTATCTTTGGAACACCTACGCGAGCGACCGCCGTGCGCGCCTCAATCTCGGCATCCGCCGGCGCCTCGCGCCGCTGATGGAGCGCGACCGGCGCCGCGTCGAACTGATCAACTCGTTGCTGCTCTCGATGCCGGGCACGCCCGTCATCTACTACGGCGACGAGCTTGGAATGGGAGACAACATCCATCTCGGCGATCGCGACGGCGTGCGCACGCCGATGCAGTGGTCGTCCGACCGCAACGGAGGCTTTTCGCGCGCCGATCCGGAGCAGCTCGTCTTGCCGCCGCTCATGGGCTCGCTTTACGGGTTCGATGCCATCAATGTCGAAGCGCAGACGCGCGATCCGCATTCGCTGCTCAACTGGACGCGCCGCATGCTCGCCACGCGCCGCTCGACGCACACCTTCGGGCGCGGCAGCATCCGCTTTTTGCGCCCCTCGAACCGCAAGATCCTCGCCTATTTGCGCGAGATCGAGGGCGAACCGCCAATTCTGTGCGTTGCCAATCTCTCGCGAGCGCCGCAGGCGGTTGAACTCGACTTGCAGGAGTTCGCGGGTCGCGTGCCCGTGGAGATGACGGCCGACTCGGTCTTCCCTGCCATCGGCCAGCTGAGCTACCTGCTGACGTTCCCACCCTATGGCTTTCTCTGGTTTGTGCTGTGCACGCGCGATGACCGGCCCACGTGGAGCCAGCCCGGCTCGGAGCAACTGCCCGAATTCGTAACCGTCGTCATCCGCGCCTCGCAGACGGGTGCCACGCCTGAGAACGTGCGTTTGCTCGAATCGGAGGTTCTGCCGTCGTATTTGATCCGGCGTCGCTGGTTCGCCTCGAAGGACGAAAAGCTCCACGCCGTCAGGCTGGCCGCGCTGACGACCATCCCCGATGCCGGGTTCTCGTTCACCGAGATCGAAGCCGACGTCGGCAAGCGCACCGAGCGCTACGTGCTCCCGCTCGCGATTTCCTGGGGCTCCGACACAACCGTTCCGCTCTTTATGCAGCTCGCCCTCGCCCGCGTACGTCGCGGGCGCATGGTCGGGCATCTGACCGACGCATTCGCGCTGCCGCTCTTCGCTCACGGTGTGCTGAAAAATCTGCGCGAGCGCGTTGTGGTGCCGACAGTGCAAAAGAGCGAGATCTGCTTTGTTCCGACAACGCGCCTACCTGAACTCGACGATCTCGACGACACGTCCGAGGTTCGTTGGATTGCGGCCGAACAAACAAACAGCTCGCTGGTGGTCGGGGAGCGGGCCGTGCTCAAGCTCGTGCGGCGCGTCGCGGGCGGCATGCATCCTGAAGCAGAAATGAGCCGCCATCTTACCGAGGTCGGCTACGCCAACACTGCGCCACTCTATGGTGAGGTCGTGCGTGTCGATCCCGCGGGCGTGTCGCATACCCTGGCCATCCTGCAAGGCTTCATCGACAATCAGGGCGACGCATGGAACTGGGGGCTCGATTACCTGCGGCGTGTCATCGAGGACCAGGCGCTCGCCTCGGAGACGGATGAGCCTCAGCCCGAGGACATAGAAGCCTATTGCGCGCTCGTGAGCATGATCGGCCGCCGACTCGGCGAACTCCATGTGGCATTGGCCGAGCCCAGCGACGACCCCGCGTTCACGCCGGAAGCAGCCACGCCCGACGACGTACGCGGTTGGATTGACGGCGTGCAATCGATGGTAGCAAGCGCGCTGGACGTGCTCAGCGCGCATCTCTCCAAGCCCGACGATTATTTGTCAGACGACGCCCGCGCGGCGGCGCAAAGCCTCACCGCCATGCGCGAACGCCTCATGCTAGCGATCGAAGGACATGTGCCGCTCGAACTCGACGCTTTGTGCATCCGAGTGCATGGTGACTTCCACCTTGGCCAGGTTCTGGTCGCCCAAGCCGACGTCTTTTTGATCGACTTCGAAGGGGAGCCCGCACGCTCACTCGAAGAAAGACGCATGAAACGCAGCCCGCTCGTCGACGTTGCCGGCCTGTTGCGCTCGCTCGCCTATGTCAGCGCGGCCGCGCAGCCAACGCTTGAAAACCTGCCGCATGCAGCGGCGGATCGCAAACGTACGCTGTTTCAGCGATTCCGCGAGCGCGGCGAGGAGAGCTTCCTCGCCGGCTATCGTGAAGCGGTGAGCCATGCGGCAAGACCCATCGTCTCGGCGCAAGACGAAGCCGCCTTGCTCGACATCTTCTTGATCGAGAAGGCCGCTTACGAGGTCTGCTACGAAGCCGCGAACCGACCAACGTGGCTAGGCCTGCCCACGCGCGGCCTCGCGAAGTTGGCGGACCGCCTGATCGGCTCGCCGCCGCCGGGAGAGAGCAGCGGCGAGCGCGTCGACGGCAGCCCTCCCGCGAACGGCAACGGCGACGGCGACAGTCGCGGCGACGCACCCACGCCCACGTCGTGATCTCTTTCGGTCGCCGCCATGCACGAACAGTCCACACACCTACATTCGGTCGTCGAGCGTGATCCCGCCATCGGGCTCGATGCGCTCGACGTGCAGGCGCTCGTTGACGCGCGCCATCCCGATCCATTCTCGAAACTTGGCCTGCATCGGACGACGCACGGCCACATCGTGCGCGCGATGTTGCCGGGCGCATCGGCGGTATCCGTCATCGAACGCGAGAGGGGTAGCGTGCTGGGCCGGCTGACGTTGATCCATCCGGCAGGGCTTTATGCCGGCTTCGTCGAGCGGGCCGCGCCTTATCGGCTGCGCATCGACTGGCACGGCGTCGAGCAGGTTATTGAGGACACCTATTCATTTGGCCCTGTGCTCGACGAAGCTGCGCTGTATCGCCTTGTACGATCCGATCCGTACGCGGTCATGGAATGCCTTGGCGCACGCCCCTCATCACTCGATGGCATCCCCGGCGTGCGCTTCGCCGTATGGGCACCGAACGCGCGCCGCGTGTCGGTGGTCGGCGACTTCAACGTATGGGACGGCCGCCGGCATCCGATGCGCCTGCGTCACGAAGCGGGCGTCTGGGAGCTCTTTGTCCCGCGGCTTGCCGTCGGTTCGCGCTACAAATTCGAGATCATCGGTTTCGACGGTCATACGTTACCGCTCAAGGCTGACCCCTGCGCAATGCAGACCGAGCACACGCCGGCGACGGCGTCGATCGTCACCGATGTCGAGCGTATCGAGCACTTCCCGTGGAGCGACGGCGAGTGGATAACAAGACGCTCAGCGCTGCACTCGCCGCATGCGCCGATCAGCATTTACGAAGTGCAGGCGCAATCGTGGCTGCGCATCGAGGAGGAAGGCCGACGCAACCTGACTTGGCGCGAGCTTGCTGACCGGCTGATTCCTTATGTGCTCGGCATGGGCTTCACGCATGTCGAGTTCCTGCCGATTGCCGAGCACCCGTTCGGCGGCTCCTGGGGCTACCAGCCGCTGTCGCCGTTCGCGCCATCGGCTCGCTATGGGCCGCCCGAGGGCTTTGCCGAGTTCGTCAATCGCGCGCATGAGGCGGGGCTCGGCGTCATCATCGACTGGGTAAGCGCGCATTTTCCAAACGACGCGCACGGCCTCATCGCATTCGATGGCATGCCGCTTTACGAGCACGCAGATCCCCGCGAGGGCTATCACCAGGATTGGAATACGCTGATCTACAACCTCGGGCGCAACGAGGTTAGCGCGTTTCTGATCGCCTCTGCGCTCGCATGGATTCTGCGCTATCACGTTGACGGTCTGCGCGTCGATGCCGTTGCGTCGATGCTCTATCGCGACTACTCACGCGCGGCCGGCGAGTGGGTACCGAACATTTACGGCGGCCGAGAAAATCTGGAGTCGATCGCCTTTCTCCGACGCGTCAACCATGAAGTCGCGCATGCGCCGGGTATGCCGGGTGCCATCACCATCGCCGAAGAATCGACAGCGTGGCCCGGCGTTACCGCACGCGTCGAGGATGGGGGGCTCGGTTTCAACTACAAATGGAACATGGGGTGGATGCACGATACGCTCCATTTCATGCGCGAGGATCCCGTCTACCGCCGCTTCCACCATCACAACATGACGTTCGGCCTGGTCTACGCGTACGCTGAGCGGTTCGTGCTGCCGCTTTCGCATGACGAGGTTGTGCATGGCAAAGGATCGCTCTTCGGCAAAATGCGGGGCGACCGCTGGCAGCGCTTCGCGAACCTGCGCGCCTACCTGGGATTCATGTGGACTCATCCCGGCAAGAAGCTGCTCTTCATGGGAGGCGAATTCGCGCAGGAGGCGGAGTTCGACCACGATGCTTCGCCGAGTTGGCACCTGCTCGATGATTCCCTGCATCGTGGCATGCAGTTGCTCGTGCGCGATCTCAATCGTCTCTATACGAACGAGCCGGCGCTTCATGCCCTCGATGCCGAGCCCGGCGGTTTCGAATGGCTCGTTGGCGACGATAGCGCCAACAGCGTTTTCGCCTACCGGCGCTGCGCCGGCAGCGGCCAGGAAATGGCCGTCGTCTGCAATTTCACGCCGGTACCGCGCCGCGGTTATCGCATCGGCCTGCCTCTCGCGGGTGGCTGGACCGAAGTGCTCAATACTGACGCGAGCGCTTACGGCGGCTCGAATCTCGGCAACGGGGGCGCGATCGTAACCGAAAGTGTCGCAAGCCACGGTAAGCCGTTTTCCGCGCTCTTGACGCTGCCGCCGCTCGCGACGATTGTGCTGCGCGCGCCTTGAGACGCGCGTGCCGTGCCGCAACGCCCATTTGATCGATTCGATCGACAAATGACAAGGGGACAACGGGCATGGCGAACGCGCGACCCGATCGACTGGAAGCCGGTACACCGTATCCGCTGGGGTCTACGTGGGACGGGCTCGGTGTCAACTTTGCCGTGTTTTCGGCGAATGCCGAAAAGATCGAGCTCTGCCTCTTCGATTCCACTGGCCACAGGGAGTTGGCACGCTTGCCCCTGCCCGAATGCACTGACGAGGTCTGGCACGGCTATCTGCCCGGAGCGCACCCAGGCACCGTCTACGGCTATCGCGCCTATGGGCCGTATCGGCCGCACGACGGCCATCGTTTCAATCCGTATAAGCTGCTGCTGGACCCTTATGGCAAGAAGCTGACGGGCTTGTTCCGACGATCCGATGCGATGTTCGCTTATCGCGTTCATTCGAACCGCTTGGACCTATCCTTCGACCGGCGAGACTCGGCACCCGCCATGCCCAAGTGCGTCGTCATCGACGAGGCCTTCGATTGGTCGCGCGATGTGCGCCCCGAGGTGCCATGGAGCGAGACTGTCATCTACGAAGCGCACGTCAAAGGGGTCTCGATGACGAATCCGGACTTACGCCCGCATGAACGCGGCACCTTCGCGGCGCTAGGCTCCTCGCGCTTCCTCGATCACCTGTGCCGGCTAGGCATCACCGCTATCGAGCTGCTGCCGGTTCACGCATTCCTCGACGAGCGCTTTCTGGTCGAGCGTCATCTCACGAACTACTGGGGCTACAACCCGGCGGCCTTTTTCGCGCCGCATCCTGGCTATCTATCGACTCGGCGCCTCACCGAACTGCGCGTTGCCGTGCGACAACTGCATGCGGCCGGCATCGAAGTCATCCTGGATGTCGTCTACAACCACACCTGCGAAGGCAACGAGCTGGGGCCAACCGTCTCCTGGCGCGGCCTGGACAACGCAAGCTATTACCGCCTCGTACCGGGCGACGAGCGTCATTGCATCAACGATACCGGCTGCGGCAACACGCTTAACCTTTCGCATCCCCGCGTGTTGCAGATGGTCATGGATTCGCTGCGTTACTGGTCGAACGCCTATCACGTCGACGGGTTCCGGTTCGACCTCGGCGCCACGCTCGGGCGCGAGGGCACCGGGTTCGATCCAGGATCGGGCTTCTTCGATGCGATTCGCCAGGATCCCGATCTTTCGCGACGAAAGCTGATTTCCGAGCCGTGGGATGTAGGCCCTGGCGGCTATCAGCTCGGCCACCACCCGCCCGGCTTCGCCGAGTGGAATGACAAGTTCCGCGACTGCGTGCGCCGCTTCTGGCGCGGCGACGCCGGCATGCGTGCAGAGCTTGCGGCGCGCAT
>NZ_DATJJF010000213.1:0-7757 GCF_035492435.1 Trinickia sp. | reverse complement strand
CGTGGCGACTTACAAAGAGTTGTTGGCAAAGAAACAGCAATTGGACATGGAGATCGAGGATGCGCGACGCGCTGAAGCGCGAGCCACGCTCGATAATGTTCGCGAAACGGTCGCGGCATTCGGATTTACGCCCGAGGAGATTTTTGGTTCTCGGCGAAAATCCAAGGCGTTGAGCAGCGCGCCACGGTTCCGCAACCCCGAAACGGGGGAATCGTGGGTGGGTCGTGGTCCGCGTCCGCACTGGCTCAAGGGCAAAGATCCGGAGCAGTTCCGCATTAAGTGATGCATGTGCGTTGCGTGCCGAGGCTTTTATCGTCGGCTCGCACGCAATATAGGTCTTACGTTACGCTAACCGGCAAGAAGGTGTCCAGTTTGTCGAGGAGCGTAGCGCGACAGTATGGCTTGACCATGATGTCTGCAGCTCCGGCTTTCAAGCTTTCCATCACGACGGTGCGGTGGCTCCGGGCCGTCGCGATAATGACTGGTGTGCTGGCTAGCGGCTCGACTGCCTTTAGCCGGCGGGTCACTTCAACGCCGTCTACATCCGGAAGATCGATATCCATTAGGACGAGGTCTGGTCGTTTCGTCCAGATCGCGCGCAGTGCCTGAGCGCCTGTCGACGCGCAAATCAACTCTACGTTTGTGCCTTTTAAAAACCGCGTAAGCCGTATGCGTTGGTACGCGTCGTTGTCAACGGTAAGAACAAGGGGGCGCATTTGTCGAGACAACTGACATATGGTGCGTGCGGCACGCAACTGTGGGCCGAGTGCGCCCGCCAGCGTGCGTGCTGCCTCGCACAGATCATGAACCGATGCTTCGACCTCGTCGAAGGACTGGCGAAAGACTAGGTGTGGCAATCGTTGAGCCGCGGCGTCGGCTGAAGTCTGTGTGACCTCGACTTGGCGCGCGAATCGACTGGCGAGTGCGGCCAAATCCGGTTCCAGTCGTGTAATGTCTCGGGCGCGAGCGACGATTTGCCGTGAGGTAAGGGCGAGGGAACATGTATCTTCGAGCGCGTGCAATGCACCGTGAATCGCCATCATCAGCCGTGCGGTATCTGCTGTCTGCGGCCAGAACAAAACGTAATCATCGAAAATGCCCGCCTTGCAGCATTCGAATGCACGCTGGAGATCGTCACCGCTACATAAAAGGATGATTCTGTGTGGCAGTGCGTGTGCGACTCCACTCGTTCGATGAAGGCGCTCGAGATAGTTCTGCGCGTGAGCCAATTGGTCGAACGCGAGAAGCAACACCGCTGGGCGGAAGCAATCGAAGTCAGAAGCGACGCGCTCTCGGCGCGTGGAAACGCGCACGACGCCGAACCCCTCATCGATGTAGCGTGCCGCGCCAACAGCAAGCGGCTCGCTATCGGCTGCAATCAGGATTGAGGGGGCGGTCCTAGACGGGCTCATACGCAAAATATTCCATACGAATAGCAGGCCCTCGCTGGCTGGCCAGCGCCACTGTCGGCTCACGACGCAAAAAAGCGGACACGCGGGTCAACGTCAGAATTCTAGAAAGCTCGGAATTGCGCACAGTTCGGTAAAGGACACAGGGACGCTTTCGCGCGCACCTTCGCGCGCACCTCAGTGGCCTCGCCCAGCCGAGCGCAAGTGTCTACAATCTCGGCACACTCGCAAGATAGGACGGACCTTTATGTCGATCGAAGCGCGCCTTGCGCAGGCGAAAGCTTTTCATTTGGCCGGTGAATGGGCGCCAGCGCGCGAGCTTTACGAGCAGATACTGGCCGATATGCCCGCGCACCATGACGCGATGTTTAGGCTCGCCATTCTCTCGCTGCAAACGGGTGATGCAAATGCTGCGCTTCTATGGATTGTTCGCGCGCGTGCGCATCGCCCTGACGAGGTCCGCTATCGACTGGCGGAAGGCCAGATTCTTACCGCGCAAGGGCGAATCGAGGATGCAGTGGCCGTTTATCGTGCCTTGCTATCGCAACAGCCCGAGCTGACGGATGCATGGTTCGCCTTGGCGACGGTGCTCGAGGCAAGCGGCGATTGGAAGTCCGCTGCCAGTGCCTACGAGTCGCTGCTCGCGCGGGAACCTGAGCACATCGATGCTTTAAATAATCTGGGCAACTGTCATCGTCGAGGCACAGCGCTGGTGGCAGCCGAAGACGCCTACCGGCGCGCACTCGCCGTGCAACCGCGTTACGCCAGCGCGCTCACGAACTTGGCGACGCTCATAGGGGCGCGCGGTGAACGGGCAGAAGCGATCGCACTGCTACGCGAGGCGGTGGCAGCGGAGCCCGGTGCGAGCGCCCACCTTGTGAACCTGGGTGCAGCCTTGTTCGCCCACGGACAGCTGACAGAAGCGCAAGCCGTTCTTACAAGCGCGCTTGCACTCGATGCGCACCTTCCGGAGGCGGCCTATAACCTTGGGACGGTACTTTATGCGTTGAGCCGACATGCCGAGGCGGTCGTGCAATATGAAGCCGCCTTGGCCCTCGCGCCCGATCACGCTGACGCCTGGAACAACCTCGGCCTTGCGCGCGAAGCATGCGGAGAGTTCGCGGCAGCGGTTGCTGCATTCGAGGCCGCGTTGCGGTGTCGACCTGGCTTCGTTGCCGCCCACAACAACGCAGGCAGTCTTGCGCGCAAGCTGGGACGGATGGACGACGCCGAGGCGCATTATCGGGCGGCACTCATACATGGCGAAGGCCGCGCCGCCGCACCCACGATGTCGGCAACCTGGAACAATCTGGGCAATGTCCTCAAGGACACAGGAGGACTGGACGAGGCGCTCATCTCTTATCGTCGCGCGCTCGAGCATGATCCTGCCAACCTCGTCGCGCATTGCAATCTTGTATATGCGCTCCCGTTCAGTACTGACGACGGATACGCGATTCTCGAAGAGTGCCGCCGCCTTGCGGATCGCCATGAAGCCCGGTTCGCTACGGCACCCGTCGCACATGGCAATTTACGTGTGCGGGACAAGCGCCTGCGGATCGGCTATGTGTCGCCCGACTTTCGTGACCATTGCCAAGCGCTGTTTATGATGCCGTTGCTCGCGCATCATGATCATGATGCGTGCGAAATTTATTGCTACTCGAGCGTCGAGCGGCCGGATGCGCTGAGCGCTCAACTGGCTAGGCATGCCGATGTATGGCGCAATGTGACCCACCTCGATGACGAAGAGCTCGCCAATACGATACGTGGAGATGGCATCGATGTGCTCGTCGACCTCACTATGCACATGGCGAAAGGCCGGCCTCTTCTTTTCGCGCGCCGTCCTGCGCCGATACAGGTTGCATGGCTTGCTTACCCGGGCACGACGGGTAGCCGCGCGATCGATTACCGTTTGACGGACCCCTGGCTCGATCCGTCAGGCGAACCACAGGGCGACGACCGGTACAGCGAACGCTCGATCCGCCTGCCCGATTCATTTTGGTGCTACGACCCGCTGACGGATGAGCCGCATGTCAACGAGTTGCCAGCACTGACCGGTGGGCGAATCACGTTTGGCTGTCTCAACAATCCGTGCAAGCTCAACGAACACACGTTGCGCATGTGGGCTCCTGTGCTTGCCGCCGTCGAAAACTCGCGGCTCGTACTGATGGCAGCAGCGGGGCATGCGCGGGAACGGATCGAGGCGCGCGCCAGCGCGTGTGGTATCGACCCAGCACGCATCGAGTTCGTTGAGTTCCGCCCCCGAGCGGCGTACTTGGAAACGTATCATCAGATCGACTTGGCGCTTGATACCTTTCCCTACAACGGCCATACGACCAGCCTTGACGCATTATGGATGGGGGTACCCGTCGTCACACGTGTAGGCATATCGCCGGCGTCGCGCGCCGGATTGAGCCAGCTCGGCAATCTTGGTCTGACGGAGCTCGTCGGACAGACTGACGATGAGTTTGTCCGCAGGGCAACCGGGCTTGCGCGAGACCTGCCGCGCCTGGCGCGGATGCGAACCGGCTTGCGCGCGCACATGCAAGTCTCCCCGCTGATGGACGGCGCCCGCTTTGCACGCCACATCGAACAGGCCTACAGGCAGATGTGGCTGAATACCGTGGGAGAGCCGCCTAGCAATCAGCCGGATCAGCCGGCTCGCCGATGAGGTCGAGCCGGTAGCCGTGTCCATACACGGGTGTCAGACGGACGCCGTTTTCGGGCCGCAATTGAAGCTTGGCACGCACTCTGGAGATGTGTGTGTCGAGCGTTCGCGAAATCGCGCTGGGCAGCTGCCCCCAAATGGTGGCGCCGATATGTTCGCGCGAAAGTACGCGGCCCACATATTGAAACATCATGAGCGCGAGGTCGAACTCGCGGCTTGTCAACTCGACCGGCTGCCCGCTCACGAAGCAGGCTCGAGTGCGTGGGTCGATGCGGTAGTTCGCCACGACGATCGGCTCTGGATTGGAAGTGGAGCGTAGCGTCACCCTGCGTGCAAGCGCCTCGATGCGCGCGATCAACTCGGCTCGACGAATTGGCTTGATCATATAGTCGTCCGCACCCGCGTTGAGCGCCTCGACGATATCTTCTTCAAGTGAACGGCTCGCCATGAAGATGATCGGTACACGCCGGCTGAGATTGGCGCGTGCCCATAACGTGACCTGATGGCCGGTAATGCCAGGCACTTGCCAATCGAGCAAGAGCATATCGAACGCATCGCGCTTCAATCGGCCAATAAGCTGACTGCCATCACTGAACGCATGGCATTCATGTGCGTTGCTTACAAGTAGTTCGCCGATATATTGGGCTTGCGCCTCATCATCTTCCAGATACGCAATTTTCACCTAGTGGCCCTCCCGGAATCGCCTCCTGTATATCACGACTTCTGCTTAGAAATACGACAATCTAGTGCCCTGGCAGCGTAATACGGTGCCTCGACGCGTAATTTAACAATTGTTTTGTTTTGCAAGCGCAGTATGATGTTCTATCTCGCACTGCAACAAGCGCTCGATTGTGCGTTTCAATTGGTTATTCGAAAGATGGCGAAATCAGACGCTGCAAGCAGATATTGAAAAGTCGATAAGGGGTGCGTAACATTTCCTTACCTTTTCTTGCTCAAATGAAATGCTACAAGGACATTGGCCCGTTCAATACGATGCAATGAATCGATTGCCGCTTGATGCAATGCGGCAAAACGGCGGACTTTCATCATTTGCAGCCGGATTTCGAGTTTTTTCCTCTTCGCCCATCATCCTCGATCAGAGCGTTGCCGATGTCGGGAGCGCCTCATGTCCCGAGCATCCGGACGACAGGCGTTATGACGATGCCCGCTTCTTTTTGCGTGTTCCTCGCGAGGCTCGTAGATTTGCGCAACATCGATCGCGGCGCGCCGCGCGGTTGTGTCGATGAGCATCCGCGCGATGAGTTTATCGGGTCAGCGCGCCACCGGCGAAAACAAGCGCTGGTGGGGCCCCGCGCGGCGTTACTGGGCCGAATGGCTCATGATGGGCGCGATCGGCGTTGTGATCGTGGCTGTTGCATCCCTTGGGTGCGCGATGACAGGCCTCGATCGAATCGCCTATGACGGCTTATCGCGGCTTCATTCGCGGCCGCACTCACCTGACATCGCTGTCGTCGAAATAGATGATGCGAGTATTGAGCAGTTCGGGCTCTGGCCCTGGCCGTACGGGCTGCAGGCCCGCTTGGTTCGCGCCGTCGCGAAAGCTGGCGCGGCGGCCATCGTCTATAACGTGGCACTGACGGGGCCGGCGCTTGACGATGTCCTGCTTGCCGATGCGATGCGTACGGTTCCCACCTTTTTGCCGTTGTTGCCTGAGCGCAAGGGCCGGCAGCCAGGCCGCGTTGTGGTGTGGCCGGCCAAACCTCTACTCGATGCCGCGGCCGGTACGGGGCACGGAAATCTAGAGCCCGATCCGGACGGCGTTTTGCGCAGCATCTCGCTCGGCGAAGCCGGCGATGGCGCATATCTGGACTACATCGACGTACCGGTGGCGCGCGCCATCCGCGACGGGACGATTTTGCTGGCCAGCGGGCCATATCCACGCAATGAGGAGCAAGGCCAAAACGAGGAGCGCGTCTATATCCCGTTTGCTAAAGAGGCAACGACGCCGCTGTCGAGCGCACAGCTGCTCAATGGCACTGCATCGCATGGCGCCCTCCGCGGAAAAGTCGTGTTCCTCGGTGTAAGCGCAACGAGCGCTCAAAGATTTTTTGCCACGCCCATTTCCGGGCACATCAGCCCGATGTCTGATTTGGCAGTCCATGCCCAAGTGCTGTCCTCACTGCTTTCCGGCTGCGTCGTCCGGGCTGCGCCGAGAGGCGTAGCTGCCGCGGTGTCGTTGATAGCGGTCGCGTTCTTGCTTGTAGGTTTCTCCGTACTGGCTCCGTGGCGCTCCCTGCTTTTGACAGTCGTGCTCGCCGTGGCCGTAACGGCAGCGAGCGCTAGTCTCTTGCTGGGTCCAAAAATTTGGCTTTCACCGGCGCCCGCTCTCGCTGCATTGGGTGTGCTTTATCCACTTTGGAGCTGGCGGCGGCTGGAGATGACGATGTCAAGGCTGCGCAACGAGCTGCGACGGCTCGACCACGGCTGGCAAGGCATGTCAGAGCCCGTAGCTTCCGATCGCGAGTTTCAAGGCGATGTACTCGAGCGTCTGGTGTCACTTGTCGAGAGGGCCGCGCAGCGCCTGCAGTACATGCAGCGTTTCATATGGGACAGTCTCAACAGCATCCCGGAGTTCGTTCTCGTTGCCGACAGGAAGGGCATCGTCCTGCTGGCGAATCACGCGGCCCGTGCGCAATTCGCTTGGCTAGGTAGTCCGGACCCGAGTGGCCGCACACTGACCGAAGCGCTTGGCGAGTTCACCTTGATCAACGCGATCGACACCGCTTCCGAGTCGCAAGCGCAGATACGAGCGAATTGGCCGGCGATTCTGGACCCGACGGGGCACGATGTCAGCGTCGTCGAGCGAGGGCTCGAGGTGCGCGATCGTGCGGGTGGCGAATATCTGCTGCGCTACAAGCGTTGCCTGAATGAACAGGGCGAGGAATCGGGACGATGGGTAGCCGCGATGGTCGAGGTGACGGCACTTCGTGCCGCTGAGCGCAGCCGCGAAGATGCATTGCGGCTTTTGTCGCATGACATGCGTTCACACCATGCGTCGATCCTCGCCGCTATCGAGCTGGAGCGCGCGGACACCAATTCGGAACGCACACGCGTGCTGCTCGAGCGCATCGAGCGACATGCGCAGCGAGCTTTGAAGCTTGCTGATGGGTTTGTGCAACTGGCTCGCGCCGAATCGCAAACCTATACGCTGGAACCCGTGAACCTTATCGATGTGGTGCTCGACGCGAACGATGAAATGTGGCCGCAAGCGCGCAGGAAACACATTTCCGTCGATTTGCGGCTCGAGGGAAGCGAATACTGGATCGCTGCGGACCGCTCGCTGCTCACTCGTGCCATGGCGAATGTGATCAACAATGCCGTCAAATACAGTCCAAGCAGTTCGCTTGTGACGGTCGCCATAGAGGGCGACGGCGCAGGGCGTGTGCGATGCACGGTGACAGACCGAGGTTATGGCATCCCCAAGGAGATGCAGGCGCATCTGTTCGAACCTTTCAGACGTTTTCAATCGCCCGGGCAGCCCCCGACTAACGGAGCCGGTCTCGGCATGGCTTTCATAAAGACCGTGGTGCTCAGACATGGCGGAGATGTGCTCGTCGACAGCATCCCGGGGAAGGGGACGACTGTGACAATACGGCTGCCCCAATTGCTCCGTGTTCCTTCAGGCGTATATTGAAAAAGCGATCAAGCCAACGCCGGTTTTG
>NZ_DATJJF010000212.1:0-42016 GCF_035492435.1 Trinickia sp. | reverse complement strand
CGTAACCGAGCCGTATTGGTCGGAACTCAGACCGACCCAGGCCTGCCGGCCGAACAAGTCGGGGGTTTGCCCGGCTTCGGAATTTTTCAATGCGCCACTGTTGAGCAGGAAGCCGTTTTCCAAATCGAACACGGCGTGCAGACCGCCGCCGAGATCCTCACTCCCTCTGAGGCCCCAGCGCGAGGTGCTCAGGAGTCCAGAAAACATCTGATATTGGGCACCACCTTGGGCGGTACCTGTGGAGATGCCCTTGCTCGTGTTCACGCTACTCGTATAGGCCACGCTCGCGTCGAGGACGCCGTACAGCGTGACACTGCTTTGTGCATGCGCTTCCCCCGTCAACAGCGCGAGCGTCGCAATGGTCAAAGCCTTCAGTTTCATAAAGTCCCCTTCATTAGAATTTTTATGCCAAAGATTTCACATCACCAATGACCCAACGAATTAGTGAAATGGTGAAATTGTGAAATGGCGAAAAGCGGAATAGTGTTGCAGTATAAGAGTCAGGATCGCTCCCCTCTTTTGTGATTCTGAAATAATGTCTTTCAGGAAAGTGATGGACTCGCGACAAAAAAACCATTCTCGATGCGCCAGTCAGCGGTTCGGCACGCCGCTCGCCGTCGAATTGCTGCCCTTCGAGCTCCGCCCGTAGGCGTTGCCGGGAGGCAGGTGTGCGCCCGTCGAAGGGCCGCGTGGGCGATTCGTTTTGATAACGGGCTACGGATACATTCGCTATCTAAGGAACGACCTGTTGATCAGGCGACCGTGCAGTGCATTCGTGACGCGGCGAGGCTCACCGGTAAAAAACCACCAGAATTCATGGTGCGTGAAGGCCAAAGAAATTAAGGCCCTAGCTGTCCGGTGTATCGGCAATCTCGGCTCGGATGTTGGCAACTTCGGCCCTGCCCTCCGCGCGCACCGGCAGATCCGCCCTCGATGAATTCCCGCAAACGCCTCAAACTGTCCGGCTCTCTGGCCGGCGCGTCATCACTCTTGCCCGCGGTTTCCTTGGAGAGAGTTGAGTGGCAAGCGCCTTGAGCTTCGGAAATTGATCAAACTCAGCCGGGATGTACGATGAACGCCGCTCTGGCGCAGTGCCCCTTCGTCGCACCCGGTGAAGCCTGTGCCCGCGGGATTGACCGACTCGTAATAGGAGGCGGTCATCACACCCGCATAGTTGTCGTGCCCCAGGCGTCCGTGTTGGGCGGCAATCCCCTTGGGGGCGATAGCGCGCACGTCTTCGCGGCGACCCGTCAGGTGATGTTGAAGGTCGACGAGTCCGAACTTCTGCTGTCCCTTGCTGCTCGTCGCCTCATAGTCGCCCAAGTCGTGGAAGAATGAGACCAATGAGCCGATCAGCGGATAGAGCACTTTCGCGTAGATCGACTTATCTCCCGTGTTCCCGAACTGCCCCGCCCCCCGATCTTGGTCCAGGGGAGGTGTGTATTTCGATCGGTCTTTAAAACTGCCTCGTGCAATTTAACGAAAAAATACTATCGCCCCCTGCTCGCCCGAGAACCCGCGAAGCGAAGGTCTTCAAAGGCGTTGTCCCAAACCCTCACTCAGAACGTCACCACCGTTTGCAGCCCGACAACCGCCTCATTGCGAACCGGTGCTCCGTTAGCCGGATTTGATATGCCCCCGGTTGGATTGAAGAAGTACTGAAAGTCCGCCTGCACTTGCCACCAAGGGGTAACTTGGCACAGATAGGTCGCCTCGATGACCGTTTCACCTGACGGCACAGAAGAGCCCAGTTGCGTTGAGGCAGGATTGTTGACGAATCTCACTCCCGGGCTGATATCCACATAGCCGAAAGAGATGCCCGCCGAATCGTTGTTGCGCCCCTTGAACGGCGCTTTCAGCACGAGCCCTGCGTTGACCTCGAAATCGATCAAGTTGCGATTGCTCGGGGCACCCATCGCCATTGCGTACACGCCAAGCGATCGTGACGTGTTAGCACTGGAGCGCCAGATCATCTGATCAGCGATGCCATAAATGCTGAAGTCCCCGCGGTACGTCGTCGGACTTGCAAACGTTAGCCCCGTGCCGTACTGCGGCGCGGGAAAGCGCTCGTCGTTGTACCAGAAGCCGAGCTTGTAGGTGCCAGGCAGCCCGCCCGACTTCGAAGGTGAACCCGCTGTCGGCGGTTGATTGATCGAGTACTGCAACTCCCCGATCATCATCACGCCATTGGAGAGCTCGAAGTGGGTGCCGTTGGGATTGATTCGGTACGGGTCCCCGATGCCCGGTGCCGGATTGGCGTCGAAGACGCCACCAAGCACTGTCAGTGACTGGCTCGGCTTGAACCGCAGCCGCACGCCGAGCGATGACAGCGGATAGTCCGGGCCGCCCCCTGGCATGTCATAGGATGGCAGCGCAGCCCAACCAAACATCGCGTTCACGAACAGCGCGCCGTACTGGCTGATCATGAACTCGTTGTCGAGACTTTGCTGGCCAATCTTCACGTCGAACTTGTCGCCGAAACTCTGTTGATACCAAAGCTCCCACAAGCGCGTGCCCGGAGAGGCTTCGAAGCCGTTCGCACTCTGCAAGACATAGAGATTCGACCCGGATATGCCGTAACCTTGAATTTGCAGCGCATCGACATAGAATTGGCCGCCCTTCAAGCCAAACGCCTTATCGGTATCGATGCTCAAGCCGAATTGCGTGACCCCGTTGTAGACAGCGCCACGCCTTACACCACCCGTGAAGTTACCGAAGACGTCGCCCGTCTGCTGAATGTTTAACGTGACGCCATAGTTGTCGAGCCATGTACGCAAGCCGCCCATGTCACCAAAGAGCGTCGAGCGATCCCACAGCCCGGTTGATGCGGCAGGTGTTGCACTTCCATTCGTTAGCGGTGTGCCAACAGCTGAGGCGGCCGCCGGCGCAGACTGCGCGCGCGCGTGGGAGGAAATGCCCAGCGTGAACGCAAAAAGCGCAGTGGCGCCAATGGCAGTCAAGCGGGAAAACCTGGAGCCAGCAAAATTGGCGAACCGAATGCCGGCGGGGGTGAAGATGCTGTCGTCGTAACGTGACGTAAGCGGGCAAACGAAATTCATTGGTCTGCGCTCGATGGCGAAATGAATCCAGCCGCCACGTGGCGCACGCTCAGCTAAGTTGAGGCCCACCACGAACGGCACCTTCGACGCGCAATCGTGCGCTCGCAAGCGCGACAAACGGTCGAATAGAGGGAGCGAGCTTGAGAAGGACCGTTTCGAACGGTCCTGGGAGAAGCGCGCTGACCCGACAAATGCGGTCAGCGGCGACAGAAGAGTCGTGCCGCGCTAACGCGCGATTGCGAAATGGCTGCCGGCTTGGGCCGGCGGACAAGATCGATAACTGGCACTTGCGTCCACGGGGGACACTCCTCTGTTAGAAAACACGGCGGATTGTATGCTCGGCGTTCTTTGTCGGGCAAGCGAAAAATTCCGTAAGACGTCGCCTGCCCCGCGCGCTCCATGGACGAAGATTTCCTTCGTTGCTTGCCCGCTACAGGGCCGCGGCCACTCGCATGCAGACCACCGGACGATGCTTGCGTTGAAGCCGGGTATCGAAATCCGCGCTGAACTTGCTTCGGACTCCGAACCTGTGTGCCCTACCTTCTCAAATGGATGGGCTCGCGCCCCTATTGCGTGAGCATGCGACGTGCCGCGCACTGGCGGTTCTCAACATCGGCTTGTCCGACACAAGGCGCCGCATGCCGGTAGCGTAAGGAGAAACCCGGAGGCTGCTTATGGAAACCCGATCAGCCGCTCTGGACGTAGGGAGAGCGCTCGCAATCCTCGGCGTGGTAGCAGTGCACGTAGGCGACAGATTCCCCGCCCTGCCTGCATGGGCCAGGACACTCTCAGACATGGGCCAATATGGCGTTCAGCTCTTTTTTGTAATCAGCGCAATCACAATTTTTACGACGATTGATGTGGATGCAAAAAAATTCAGCAACAAAAAAACCGTTGCATTTCGATTTTACATCAAACGATTTTTCAGAATTGCGCCAATTTATTATTTAGCAATACTCGTTTACGGATTCCTGAACGCAATCGCCGTATCAAAACTGAACGCGCGCGCCCCATTGCTGGATCCACATGGCACCGCAGCCATTGCAGCAAACATAGCATTCATTCACGCTTTCTTTCCATCGGCCATCAACAACGTCGTGCCCGGAGGTTGGTCAATCGGCATCGAGATGGCCTTCTACGCGATCGCGCCCGGATTGCTCTATTTGATGCCAGATAGAAAACATGCCTCCTTAATCATTGCGGTTGCTTTTTTGATGTGCGCCGTGGCGATGCTAGTGTTAGCAGACGGCAAAATTCTCGACATCAAAAATAATTCTTTCTTATATTTTTCGTTGCCCGCGCAAATTCCATGCTTCCTCATCGGGACGATCGCGTGGTTCAAACTGCGCGCGGTTTTGGCCGGACGCAATCGCATCGGCGGGTTTTCCGTAGCGCTGGCTTATTGCCTCATGACTTTGGGTGTGGCCGGTGCCTTCGTGTTTGGCGTAGGAGGTGGCGTTGCGTACGTCTTGGCCCCCGTCTGCGCGGCTACTGCCGCAAGCGGCCTTCTCATCCTGCTTAGCACGCGCACTGCCGCCCGACTACGATTGCACTGGCTGGCGCGCTTTGGGCAATATAGTTACGGAGTATATATATGGCACTTCCTTATCGTATTTGCATGCGGACGCCTTGTTAACGAAATACTCCGGATCCAATCGACCAACGCGGCTCTCTTGATGTATCCCGCCGCAGTTCTAATCGTCGCCTACCTCTCCTATTTATTTTCTCGGGCGACGGAATCGCAGATCCAGGAGCGGGCCGACATCATCAAGAAGGCGATTCTGGAGCGAATCTCCGCACACGAAGCAGCGCCGCTCTCCTCGCAGGAACGACTTTGATTCGATCCGAAAACATGGGCCAAAACCAAGGGGTACGGCCGCATAGCCCAAGTATCGAAATCAGGTGAGCGAGAGGTAGTACCGCAACGCTGCGGCACCCCCTGCACTACATTGATGATTAGCCCTATCCGATCACTTGCCGCGCGATGGCGAGGTAACGCTCAGCCGTATCCTCGAGCATGAATCCATCGAGCGGGCGCTGTGCGCGCGGCTCGCCGAGCGCTGCAACGAGCGCACGGCCGTAGCATTCGTGATCCGACGTATCGACAAGTCGTACGCCAGCCCAGTTGTGAGCGAAAGTGAACGACGGAATCACGTTCGCGACGATCGGAATACCCGAAGCGAGCGCCTCCAAAAAAGCGATGCCCTGCGCTTCGATACTCGATGGCATGACGAAAACACTCGAATTCACCAGAATCTCGTCGACATTGCTCTGCGGCCCCGCAATGTCGACGTGAGATGCGATGCCTAGTTCTTCCGCGAGCGCTGCAACGGCCGAGTAATAAGGCTTGTCTTCGATCACGCCGCATAGCAAGAGACGCGCGTCGGGCTCGAACCCAAGAACATGTCTGAAAGCGTGCAGCGTATCGATCTGTCCTTTTTCGGGAACGTAGCGGCCGATCTGCACGATCCGTTTCACAGCCCCCGTGCTGCTTTCAGCGGCCCCCCCCTCTCTCCCGCGCGGCTTGCGGAACCGCGCCGCGTCCACCCCATTCGGCACAACGAGCAACGATGGATGCCGGCCAATTGCATTCGTGTATTCATCGACATGCTTTTGCGAGACACCAATAACAGCCTTTGCGCGCAGCGATAGAATCCGCTCGGCACGTTGCAAGAGGCCATTATCAAGAAAATCGTTCACGCTTGAATGCATGACCCAAACAATGGGTACGCGCAGAGGCAGCGCCCGCACATAGAGCGCGGGAATGGTCGCGTGGGCAAAAATGATATCCGGCCTGAAGCGGCGAATCGACCGGTATAGAAAAAGGAGGCGCCCGAGTCTTTCGTAGCGGCGCGTCGGAAAGAGACACGTCACGCAATTGTCCGCCAGTTCGCCGGCTACGAGCGCGAAGTCGCTATCTGCGGGCAACAGCGAGGTGACGCCTACTGCGTGTCCGCTCTGCTGATGACCGATGGCAATACCTTTGACCAGCATTTCGGCGCCCGAAAGCCTGGGCGCGAGGATCAGCTGAAGAATTCGCATGGTGTCCGCTTCCGTATCGGACTCGGGGTAGGTCGTAGCCGTGGCTGCGGCCGTCCGCCCGAGGCGGCCATCGCCGACAGCCGCACTTCGCCCTGCGCACGAAAATAACCCTCGCGCCCCTATCCCGCTCGCCAAGCGTTAGCCGGTTTCAGCCGGTAGCAGCCCGTCACTGCTCTCGCACTATGCCACCTGCACCGGTTCGGCCGCGCGCTCGTTGCGCGCCAGCACGGGCGCGAGCGCTGCGCCCGTGTGACTCTCGCGCACGCCGACGAGTGTCTCCGGGTCGGTCGCAGCGACGACCGCGCCCCCGCCCGCGCCGCCCTCCGGACCCAAATCGAGAATCCAGTCCGCTTCCGCAATCACGTCGAGATCATGCTCGATGACGACGACGCTGTGGCCCCCGTCCACGAGCCGGTGCAGCACACGAATGAGCCGTGCCACATCAGCCATGTGCAAGCCCACTGTCGGTTCGTCGAGCACATAAAGCGTATGCGGTGCCTTCTGTCCTCGCCGCGTCACGTCGTCACGCACCTTGGCGAGCTCAGTCACAAGCTTGATGCGTTGTGCCTCACCGCCCGAGAGCGTGGGCGAAGGTTGGCCCAGCGTCAGATAACCGAGCCCGACGTCCTTCATCAGTTGTAGCGGGTGTGCGACGCTCGACATTGCCGCAAAAAACTCGACGGCTTCGTCGATTTCCATTGTCAGCACGTCGCCGATGTTTCGGCCACGCCAAGTGACGGCGAGCGTCTCGGCGTTGAAGCGCTGGCCGTGGCAGACATCGCAAGGCACCTTCACATCCGGCAAAAAGCTCATGCCGATCGTGCGCACGCCCTGCCCCTCGCAGGCGGGACAACGTCCATCGCCCGTGTTGAAGGAGAACCGCGATGCCGAATACCCACGTGCGCGTGCCTCTAGCGTATCGGCGAAGAGCTTGCGGATGGTGTCCCAGACGCCGATGTACGTCGCCGGGCAGGAGCGCGGTGTTTTGCCGATCGGCGTCTGATCCACTTCCAGCACGCGGTCGATCGACTCCCATCCCGAGATCGACCGGCAGCCGTGCCAGCGATGTTCGACGACCACCGGCACGGTTTTTCGCGCGGCGCTGGACGAGCGACGCGCAGGCTGTCCACGTTCGCTCTCCTGTGCCGTCCGACGTGCACGCCGCGTAGCCGGCGACGACAAGGTCGAACGCCCTACCGCATCGAGCAGGTTGGTCATCAATACGTCACGCGCCAACGTCGACTTGCCCGAGCCCGAGACGCCCGTCACGGCAACGAGCCGCGACAGGGGAATATCCACGGTCACATCCCGCAAGTTATGCAGGTTCGCGCCATCGATCGTGAGCCACCGTTCGGCCGCACTGGCATCAGTCTCGCCGCTGCCCATCGCGTCGCCGGCAACTAGCCGGCTATGCGGCGCCTCACTTGCCGGCCCGCGCCCCACCGGGGATAGCACGGGCCTGCGCGGCTGCAACGGATGCACGATCGGCCGCGCGAGGAATTGCCCCGTCAGGGAATCGGGCTCTCCGGCGAGATCGGCCACGCCGCCCTCGGCCACGAGCCGCCCTCCGCGCTTACCTGCGCCCGGGCCAATATCGATAATGTGGTCGGCCCGGCGAATCGTATCTTCGTCATGCTCGACGATGACCAGCGTGTTCCCCTTGTCGCCGAGCTCGCGCAACGCATCGAGCAAAATGCGGTTGTCTCGCGGATGCAGCCCGATCGTTGGTTCATCGAGGACGTAGCAAACGCCTTGCAGATTGCTGCCGAGTTGAGCGGCGAGGCGAATGCGCTGCGCCTCGCCCCCCGACAAGCTCGGCGCGGCACGGTCCAGGCTCAGATAGCCCAGGCCCACCGCCTCGAGAAACCGCAGGCGGCTCGCGATCTCGCTCACCACATCGCGCGCGATCTGCGCGTCGCGGCCACCGAGCTCCAGCGAGTCGATCCAGCGCCGCGTCTCGGATACGGTCATCCGACCGATGTCGACAATCGAATTGCCTTCAAATGTCACCGCCCGCGCCGTGGCATTGAGCCGCGTGCCGCCGCAATCGGGGCATGGCGTCTCGCCCACGCCTTCCGGTTCGAGCTCCTCCGCGGGCAGCGTTTGCTCGCGGCCGCGGCCGTCGTCAGCGAACGTCGTGTCGTCGAACGCGGCGCGCTGCTCGCGCGTCAGCGCAAGGCCCGTGCCGACGCAGCTCGTACACCAGCCATGCTTGCTGTTGTACGAGAACATTCGCGGATCGAGCTCGGGGTAGCTGGTGCCGCATTCGGGGCAGGCCCGCTTGACCGAAAGCACCTTCAATGTGCCGAACTGTGCAGTCGGATGCCCGTGCGTTAACGCGTCGGACAGCCCATCGAGCGGCGCAAGCAAATGCATGACGCCTTTGCCCAACTCGAGTGTCTCCGCGAGCGCTCGGCGAAGCTCGCCTTCGCGATCGGCCGAAATGACAAAGTCAGCAACGGGCAATTCGATCGTGTGCTCGCAGAATCGCTCGAGCTTCGGCCAGGGATCGACAGGAACGAACTCCCCATCCACACGCAGATGCGTATTGCCGCGTGCCTTGGCCCATTTCGCGAGATCGGTGTAGACGCCCTTGCGGTTCACAACGAGCGGCGCGAGCAGACCGACATGCTCGCCCGCATGCTCGCGCAGCAGCTGTGCGGCGATCGAATCGATGCTTTGCGGCGTCACCGCCGCGCCGTCGTGCATGCAATGCTGCACGCCAAGCTTGACGAAGAGGAGCCGCAGGAAGTGCCAGACTTCGGACGTCGTGGCGACAGTACTTTTTCTGCCACCCCGTGAGAGCCGTTGCTCGATGGCGACAGTCGGGGCAATGCCGTAGACCGCATCGACTTCCGGCCGCCCGGCCGGCTGTACGATTGAGCGCGCATAAGCGTTGAGCGACTCCAGATAGCGGCGCTGGCCTTCGTGAAACAGGATGTCGAATGCGAGCGTCGATTTGCCCGATCCCGAGACACCCGTCACCACATTGAACTTGCCATGCGGAATGTCGACGTTGAGCGACTTCAGATTATGCTCACGCGCGTTGACGATGCGGATGGCCTCATCGGCTTGCGCGACCTGCTGGGCTCTCACGGCGGCAAGCGCCGTCTGCAGCGGTCGGCCCGCCTGCGCCTCGCTGGCGGCGCCGAGCGAGGCTTCGTACTGCAATAGCGCCTGGCCCGTGTGCGACACCTCGCAGCTTTTCACCTCCTCAGGTGTGCCGGCGATCACGACCTCGCCACCGGCGTCGCCGCCCTCCGGCCCCAAGTCGATAAGCCAATCGGCCGCGCGCACCACATCGAGATTGTGTTCGATGACGAGTAGCGAATGACCGCGCCCGAGTAGCTTGCCGAACGCGCGCATGAGCTTGGCGATGTCGTCGAAATGCAGACCGGTGGTCGGCTCGTCGAACATGAAGAGCCGCCCGCCCGGCGCCGGCGCGCTGCCTCGCGTGGCGGCGGTCTCCGCCAGGAAGCCCGCGAGCTTGAGCCGCTGCGCCTCACCGCCCGACAGCGTGGGCACTGGCTGGCCAAGTTTCACGTACTCGAGCCCGACATCGACGATCGGTTGCAGTACACGCAGCACGTCCGCGTCGCCCGCGAACCAAGCGACCGCTTCGCTGACCGTCAACTCGAGCACATCGGCAACGGACAACGCACGCGCTGGCTGTCCCCGCTCAATCGTCACCTCCAGCACTTCCGCACGATAGCGGCGGCCATCGCAGTCGGGGCAGCGCAGGTAGACGTCCGAGAGAAATTGCATCTCGATATGCTCGAAGCCCGAGCCGCCGCAGGTCGGACAACGTCCGTCGCCGGTGTTGAAACTGAATGTGCCCGCCGTGTAACCGCGCTGCTGCGCGAGCGGCGCCTTGGCGAAGAGCTTGCGGATTTCATCAAACGCGCCGACGTAGCTCGCCGGATTCGAGCGCGCTGTCTTGCCGATCGGCGACTGGTCGACAAAAACGACATCGTCGATCAGTTCCGCACCGATCAGGCGCCGATGCGCGCCCGGTGTCTCGGTCGCCTGTCCAAATTGCCGCGCCAGCGCCGGGTAAAGCACGTTTTGAATCAACGTCGACTTGCCCGACCCCGACACACCCGTCACGCAGACAAGCCGTGCCAGCGGGATTTCGACGCTCACGTCGCGAAGGTTGTGCTCGCTCGCGCCCTCGAGTACGAGCCGCGGCGTAGTGTCATCGACGGGCCTCGCCGCCCAATGCGTCGCGTCGGCCACGTGCCGCCGTCCGCCCAAATAATCGCCCGTGAGCGTGCCCACCGTGCGGATGTCGTCGGGCGTGCCGTCATAAACGATCGTGCCGCCGCGCTCGCCCGGGCCCGGCCCCATATCGATCAAACGATCGGCCGCCAACATCACCGACGGATCGTGCTCGACGACGACCAACGTGTTGCCCGCATCACGCAGCCGGCGCATGGCCTCGACAATCCGGTTCAAGTCACGCGGGTGCAGGCCGATGCTCGGCTCGTCGAGCACGAAGAGTGTCTTCGTCAGCGACGTGCCGAGTGCCGTCGTCAAATTGATCCGCTGCACTTCGCCGCCCGAAAGCGTACGACTCTGCCGATCGAGTGTCAGATAGCCGAGGCCAACGTCGCAAAGATACTTGAGGCGCGTACGCACCTCGGCGATCAGAAGTTTCAGCGCATCGTCGAGCAGCGCGCTCGGCAGCGTTAGCGCATCGAAGAACCGGCGGATTCGTTCGATCGGCAACAGCATCACGTCGTGCACCGTCAGGCCGGGCAGCGCCTCCAGTTGCTCACGAGGCCACGACACGCCACGCGGCTTGAAGCGCGACACGGGCGCGAGCACTGCGTCGGCGTTTTCCTTTGTGCCGAGTCGCCAAAGGAGCGATTCGGTTTTGAGGCGGGCGCCCCCGCAGGTCTCACAGGGCGTATAGCTGCGGTACTTCGATAAGAGCACACGGATGTGCATCTTGTACGCCTTGGATTCCAGATAGCCGAAAAACCGCCGCACGCCGTACCACTGGCGCTGCCATTCGCCATCCCAATCGGGCGAGCCGTCGATCACCCAATCGCGCTCGGCGTCCGACAGCTCGGCCCATGGCGCGCTCGTGCGCACTCCGGCGCGTGCGGCGTAGCGCATCAGGTCGTCCTGGCACTCTTTCCAGGCCGGCGTCTGCATCGGTTTGATCGCGCCGCCGGCGAGCGTCTTGCGCGCGTCCGGTATCACCAAACCGAGATCGACGCCGATCACGCGACCGAAGCCACGGCAGGTCTCGCACGCGCCATAGGCCGAATTGAAGGAAAAAAGACCCGGCTGAGGGTCGGCGTAGCGCAAGTCGCTGTCGGGGCAGTGCAAGCCCGTCGAGAAACGCCAGATCTGGGGTTCGGCTTGCTTGAGCGCATCGGCGGGGTCGACTGACTCAGACGATTCCGGCAGCACGTAGACGTTGACACGTCCTGCGCCGCGCTTCAACGAGGCTTCGATGGCTTCCACGGCGCGGACCTTTTCCGTCTTCTGCAAGCGGAAGCGATCAGCGACAACATCCAGTACCTTGCACATGCCCTTCGCCGATCGCTGCTCGCGCTCAGCCTGCACGCGCGTATAGCCGCTTGCGGAGAGCCATTCGGCGACTTCCTCCGCGCTGGCGTTCTCCGGCAATTCGACAGGAAACGTGATGACAAGCCGCGGATCCTTCTCTCGCGTGCGAGCGATGAGTTCCGCGTAGATCGTTTCAGGCGAGTCATGCCGTACGAGCTGAGCCGTCGCTTTGTCGAACAGTTGCGCGGCGCGTGCATAAAGCAGTTTCAGATGATCGTTGAGCTCGGTCATCGTGCCGACCGTCGAGCGCGAGCTACGCACCGGGTTCGTCTGGTCGATTGCGATGGCAGGCGGCACGCCTTCCACGCGATCGACCAGCGGCCGGTCCATCCGATCCAAAAATTGGCGAGCATACGCACTGAACGTCTCGACATAGCGACGCTGACCTTCCGCGTACAGCGTATCGAAGACGAGGCTCGACTTGCCCGACCCCGATGGCCCCGTCACTACGGCCATTTCGCCCGTGCGCAGATCGAGATCGATATTTTTGAGATTGTGCTGGCGAGCTCCACGGATGCGGATGACTCCAGAAGTCATGGGACGGTCCTCTTGCACGGCTTGATACGGTATGGCGGGTAACGTTGCGGCGAACAGCCGGGTATCGCTGTCAACGCTCGGCATCGGCCTCGCGCCACTATTTTTGAGATAAATCGGCAAACCAGGGCTGCAATGATAGTCCCGCTGAGCCTGGGATGCCGTTTCGTGCCGCTGACGGTCTCGAATTCTCTGCTCGCCATTGTGTCCGCGCAGAGGCAGGAGCCCTGCGCGGCGCTCATGCGTCTCGTCATCGGCAAGCCGGATCGCCCCTTTGCATGGGCGAGATGAGAGCAGCCCACCGTTCGCTCTGGGCTATCGCTGTTGCACGGCGACCTCGAAGCGCATCCGGATCGTCGTGGATACCGAAATCAGAAAGAGGCAGCTTCGCATAACCGCGAAGCGGCCGAATTAGCGCCCTTTATCGAGCGCCTCCGCCACGCGGGCCCGCAAAACGGGCACCAGTTCGCGCTCGAACCATGGGTTGTGCTTGAACCACCCCTGATTGCGGCCCGATGGATGCGGCAGAGGCACACACCGCTCGCTGTACTCGCGCCACGCGGTGACGGTCTCGGTCAGCGTCGCGCGGCGCTCGCGCCCCAAAAACCGGCGCTGCGCATAAGCACCCACCAGTACGGTCAGCTCGACGTCAGGCAGTTCAGCCAGCACGCGATCCAGCCAGCGTGGCGCGCATTCAGGACGGGGGGGCAGGTCCCCCGAGACGCCGCGGCCCGGGTAGCAAAACCCCATCGGCAGCAATGCCACGCGCGCAGCGTCATAAAAAGCGTCGGCATCGATCCCCATCCACGTCCGCAATCGGGCACCACTTGCGTCATCCCAGGGAACACCCGTCGCATGTACACGCGCACCAGGCGCCTGACCGACGACGAGCACGCGCGCCGTGCGCCCGGCTTGCAATACGGGGCGCGGGCCGAGCGGCAAGTACGGCTCGCAGATCCGGCATGCGCGGATTTCGGCGAGCACTGCCGGCAGGCGCGAAGAAGCGGAGTCGGTCATGAACGAACGGATTGAGAACAGTGATTTATGGATGGCCTAGTTTCGCGACGAGGTACTCGCGCAAAGCAACGGCTTGATTGTGCTCCCGGTCGCGGGCGCCGTAGACCAGGGTTACATGGCCGTGCTTCGCGGCGTCGGCCAGCGGTTGCCAGGCCGCGGCGTTGGCGTCGAGCTCCGCGCGATAGCGTTTTACGAACTCGTCCCATCGCGTCGGATCGTGGCCAAACCAGCGGCGCAGTGCCGCGCTGGGTGCCACATCACGCGGCCAAGACTCGAGGCGCAGCGCATCTTTGGTGACACCGCGCGGCCAGACGCGATCGACGAGAAAGCGCGCTCCGTCGCGTTCACCCGGAAGATCGTAGGCCCGCGACAACCCGATTCGTGAGTCGTTCATCGCCACCCTCCCACGCGTGTGCGGCACTAAGCGCGACGCTCACCGTGCCCGCTCACACGACTTGCTGGAGCGCCGCATCGAGCGCGCGTGCGGCGCTGCGATCGCTTTCGCTTGCCAGAGCGACACGGAACACGGTCTGTCGATTGTGACCGGCCGCGGCGGGCGAATCCCATAAAAGCTGGACATGCGAGCGGCGTCCCCGCCCGTTTGACCGCGGGCCATGTACCGCCCCCCCTGGCCCACGGCGTGTCACGCCGATGCGTGACGACGTGGAGGCAAAGGGTGTTGCACGGTCGGCAAGCCGCGAATCCACGCCATGAGCGCTCGATTGCAGCCAAGCGTTGGAATCGCCGACAGATCCACCCGATTGAACCGAAACGCTCGCCTGCGTCTCGGGTGCGACCGCAGCGCCCGGCGCCCCTTCGTCGGCCTGACCGGCAAAGCCTGCGCTAGTGCCCCAAGACCCTGCGCGACCAGAGGCTGTAGCCGGCGCCATCGGAACAAAATCAGGCGATAGCTGAGCCGCAGCGACCTCGGCGGCGCAGCGCGGCGACGGCACCGGCTCGGCAACGACGGCCGCAGGCCATTTGAGCGACAACTCGCGCGCATCGTACTGGCCCAGCTTGCGGCTCTCGACCCAAACGACCGCCGTGCGCGTCGCCGTATCGAGGACGACGGCATAACGCCCAATGGCGAAACGCCGGGCCGCAACGTTCGTGCGCCAGAGCGCGCGCGGCCGGCATATCCACAGCACCGCTGCATACAGTGCCGGGGCAACGACGAGCCAGCCGTTCGTTTCTGCGATCGCATACACGGTCCGGCGCCCACCGGCGGCCCAAATGAAGACGCCGATTGTCCACAATGCGAACAAGAGCCCGAGAAACGCAAAAAAGCGCAGCGCCTGTCGCAGCCATTGGGGCAGCGGGTGGAACGGCCGTTCGGCCCGCGCATGGGCGCCGGGCAATACGATCAGCAGAAAAAGGAAGACGGCGTTGATGGACGCCCACGGGGACGACACCATCGCCGAGAACGAGGCGCCATAACCCATTTGCGACATCGAGAACAGCCAGCGCGCGAGGAGGACCAGACCAATCGAGCGTAGCGCGAAAAGGGTCCCGGCGCCGGGCACCGCACTGTCCCGCGTGGGTTGGGTTCTCGTCAAAGCGTCCTCCTGGGCATTCACCGAACGCCGCGTCGCGCGGCGGCGCAGCCATTATATGAATTAACGCGCAGGCAACAGTGGACTTCAACCCATTCCCGCGACCAGGCCGCCAATGATGGCGTCATATCGTCACCTCAGAAATGAAAACACCCTGCAGCGTAACCCGCATGCAGGGTGGGAGTTGAGCGTCGGGCTGTGCCTGCGCAGACTCGTCGGAAAACGAGATCGCCCTCCCTCGTCGACAAACCGCCGCACGGCGCGGCGCCCGAACACGGGAGAGCAGGAAGGCGTTCGCTCAGCCCGCAGCGACTTCGCGCAGCACGGCGTGGCGCTTTTGACGCAGCAGTTCCTCGTATACGGTGACATAGTTGCTCGCCATCACCTTCGACGTGAAGCGCTGCTCGAACGCCTTGCGTACGCCGTCGCGCGAAAGCGTATGCAGCCGGTTGACCGCCGCGACGGCGGACAACTCGTCTTCCACGACGAAGCCTGACACGCCGTTTTCGACGACTTCAGGCACGGAACCTCGCTTGAACGCGATAACTGGCGTGCCGCAAGCCATCGCCTCGATCATGACGAGCCCGAACGGCTCCGGCCAGTCGATCGGGAACAGCAGTGCATGTGCACCGCCCAGAAATTCGGGTTTTTCCGACTCGCTGATTTCGCCGATGTACTCGACGTGCGGCAGCTGCATCAGCGGCTTGATCTGTTCTTCATAGTAAGCGCGATCGGCCTTGTCGAGCTTCGCCGCGATCTTGATCGGCATGCCCGCCTTCTCCGCAATGCGGATGGCCGTGTCGACCCGCTTTTCCGGCGAGATGCGGCCGAGGAATGCAAGGTAGCCAGGCTTGATATCCGAGCGCGGCGTGAGGAGGTTCTCAGGCAGCCCGTGGTACACGGTGGAAAGCCAGTTCGCCTGCAGCGGCATACGCTGGTTGTCCGAAATCGAAACCACCGGGACTTCGTTGAACGCGCTGAAGATCGGCTGCAGTTCCGGCAGATCGAGCCGCCCGTGCATCGTCGTCAGATGAGGCGTCGGTTGGCGCGAGAACAACGAGAACGGGTAATAGTCGATGTGAAAGTGCAGGACATCGAATTCATCGGCGCGGCGACGCACTTCTTCAAGCAGCAGCATATGGGGAGCCACTGTGTCGCGAATCGACGGATCGAGCCGCAGCGCTTGCGGCCAAAATGCCTCGAGCTTGGCCGAGGTTTTCGAATCGCCGCTCGCAAACAGCGTCACATCGTGCCCGAGTTCGACCAGGGCTTCGGTCAAATACGACACCACGCGTTCCGTTCCGCCATACAACTTCGGAGGAACCGCTTCATGCAAAGGAGCGATTTGAGCGATCCGCATAGTGATGAACTCCTAATAAAATTCCAGGCAATTGATTGCTGCTGTCGAAAAAGAAGGCGAATCGCCCACAAGGGGGACTCTGCTAAAGGCGCATGACCGCTTGGACGAGAGCCCTTCGCGAGCAGGTCGGCTGACGTTCGCTTCACTTCGGCGTTCCCTTGGCCCCAGTGCGCTAACGTGACTGCTAAAACCATGCGCCAAGCGCTCGCTGAGCTTGCCAGCAAAACGGCTCAGGGGTAACCCGCAGCTGATTATCAGACCGCCATAATGCTGCGCTGCACCCGTTTTCAGATAATTTACCTTGTTACAGCCGCGTAACACTATGTCTATCTCACTATCACGCGGCTCGCCTACACTGCCCCGCTGTACCATCTCTTTTTGCTTGCGCTCGCCACTGGAACGCAAGCATGAAATGGCAGTTTCGGATGCCTTTGCGATTACGAGGAGTTGCTTCCCCGTCGCAACAGACGAATTTGGCATTGTAACCCGACTTGTCTCAAAATTGCGTCGCGTTACCGGTTCCCCCACTGCACTTTTCGTTTTTTGGGGCAAGCACGCTGCGTAGTAAGACAATTGCGTTGTTTGTGTCCAACGATCCACACAAGCGGGTCACCTAACCTAGGCAGGATTACGCGTGCGTTTACAATGGCGGTTGGTCAGCTATCTCGATATTGGTTCGCGGTGCGTCACCCGCAGACTATTCTTTTCATGACTTATCCTGTTTTGCGCTCATCGCACGAACAATTGGAACATCTGACCGTCTCCGAGCGGAATGCCCACAATGCCAGGCTTTCAAGCTATGCAGACAGGCCGCTCGCCTTCTTGATGAGCTATATCCGCCGCCATCCGCTCGCGCATGCGATCGTGCTGGCTAGCGTCATCGCGGCCGTAGGATGTGCACTCGCTTCGCAGTACGCAATCAAGCACCTGATCGACGTCCTGGCAATGGGGCGCCATCATCCGGGGCCGCTTTGGGTGGCGTTCGGCATCCTGGTTGGTCTCATTGCCTCCGATAACCTGCTCTGGCGTGTCGGCGGCTGGGTGGCGGCGCACACGTTCGTCAATGTGACGGGCGATTTGCGGCGGGACCTCTTCCAGTACCTGAGCGGCCATTCGCCCACCTACTACGCCGAGCGGCAGCCCGGTACGCTCGCCAGCCGCATTACGGCGACGTCCAACGCGGTCTACACGTCCGAAAACACGATGGCGTGGAATGTGCTGCCCCCGTGCATTGCCGTGCTCGGCGCGATCGTGATGACCGTCACCATCAATCCATTGATGGCGGGTTGCCTGATGTTGTGCTCGGGCATTCTTGCGATCGTGCTCTTCAGGCTCGCCGGCCGCGGCACACCAAGGCACCAGAGCTTCGCGGCGAAGGCGGCGGCCGTGGATGGCGAGCTGGTCGACGTCATCAGCAACATGAGCCTCGTGCGTGCATTCGGTATGACGTTTCGCGAGCAGCAACGCTTCGGGGCGACCGTGCAGGCAGAAATGGACGCGCGGCAGCAAAGCCTGCTCTATCTCGAGCGGCTGCGTCTTTTGCATGCCGTCATCACCGCCTTCCTGTCAGCGGGCCTCCTCGGCTGGGCGCTGTGGCTCTGGGACCAGGGCCGCGCCACGTCCGGCGATATCGTGCTCGTCAGCTCGCTCGGTTTCACGATCTTGCATGGCACCCGCGACCTCGCCGTGGCACTCGTGGATGTGACGCAGCACGTCGCGCGTCTGGCCGAAGCCGTCAAAACCTTGCTCGAGCCCCATGGCATGCCCGACCGCGAACATGCCACCGAGCTCATCTCCGATGGCGGCCGCGTCGACTTCGAAAAGGTGACGTTCGCCTACCCGCGCCGCCGCCCGATCCTCGATCACTTCGATTTGCAGATCGAACCCGGTCAGCGCGTCGGGCTCGTCGGCAAATCTGGCGCCGGAAAATCGACTGTGCTCGCGCTGCTGCAGCGCTTTTACGAGCCCCAAGGCGGTTCGATCAAGGTCGACGGCCAAGACATCGGATCGATCACGCAGGAGAGTCTGCGCCAATCGATCGCACTCGTTCCGCAGGATATCGCGCTCTTTCACCGTTCGGTCTACGAGAACATTGCCTACGGAAGACCCGAAGCAAGCCGCGAGGAAGTCTACGCGGCCGCACGCGAGGCGCGATGCACCGATTTCGTTGAAGCGATGCCGGACGGTTTTGACACGATCGTTGGCGATCGCGGCGTGAAGCTCTCGGGCGGCCAACGACAGCGTATCGCCATCGCCCGGGCCATCCTCAAGAACGCCCCGATTCTGCTGCTCGACGAAGCGACGTCAGCGCTCGATAGCGCGTCCGAAGAAGCCATCCAGCAGGCCCTCGACAGGCTGATGGTTGGCCGCACGGTCATCGCGATCGCGCACCGGCTGTCCACGCTTCAGAACTTTGACCGCATTATCGTCATGAGCGCCGGCAAGGTCATCGACGACGGCACGCCCGAGGCTCTGCGCAACCGCCCTGGCATCTATCGCGATCTGCTTGCCAAGCAGCACGGCAAAGCCACATTGCTGCACTCCGGCGGGCGTCAAATCGATGAGCACGCGGCCTAACCGCGTGTAATTCTCACGCGGTGCGCGGCAACAGACGCCGCCACCGCACGACTTGCCGCTCGCCGGCGCGGCTTCGACCTGAAGAAACGGTCACAAGCGGCTCACGAGCTTTGCAGTCGCTCGGCCGATCCGAGATGGCGTAGTACAAAGCGCTGAGGCCGAAGTCCCCTGTCGAGGCATCGTCCGTGAGGCCTCGGTATCGAAATCGTCTAAGCCACAGCACCTTCCGCCACCGCTCAGGCTGCGACGGTTGTGCGCGCCGCCTTGCTTCGGGGTGGCCGGCGCTTGTCGGCTAGTGCCACGCCCTGCAGATCGCGCAGAAAATTGTCACGCCAGACGGAGACATTGTTTTTACGCAGCTGCGCAATCATGTCGCGATAGCGCGCGCGGCGCTCTGCAAGCGGCATCGCCAGCGCTTGTGCGAGCGCATCGGCCATGCCGTCGATATCGATCGGGTTGACGATGAGTGCGCCCTCCAGCTCCTGCGCTGCGCCCGCAAAGCACGACAGCACGAGCACGCCCGGGTCGTCCGGGTCCTGTGCCGATACGTATTCCTTCGCGACGAGATTCATGCCGTCACGCAACGGCGTCACGTAGCCGACGTGGGACTGGCGGAAAAGCGCCGCGAGCACGGGGCGCTCGTATTGCCGGTGGATGTAGCGGATTGGCGTCCAGTCAAGCTCCGCGAAGCGACCGTTGATTCGCCCCGATTCGGCTTCAAGCTGCAGCCGGATGTCCTGATAGGCATTCATGTCCGCGCGCGTGGGGGGCGCGATCTGCACGAACGACACATCATTGCGAAGCGCGGGCACGCTATCAAGTAACCGTTCGAATGCACGGAACCGTTCGACGAGCCCTTTGGAATAGTCGAGGCGATCCACGCTCATGATCAACTTGCGATCGTGCAGTGTCGCCTTCATCGTGCGCACCGACTTGCCACGCGTGCCGGCCTTGGCAAGCTGCGCAATCTCGTCGGGGTAGACGCCGATCGGATAAGCCGCCGCCCGCAAGGAGCGCCCGAATGCGCGGATCGTCGCAGGCCCGGCCTGCGCTCGCTCTACTTCGCCTTGTGCTTCGTTCACGACATAGTCGCAAAATGCGCGCAGGTCTGGCTCTGTCTGGAATCCAAGCAGATCGAACGAACAAAGCGCTTCGACCAGCTCGCGATGCGGGGGAACCGCAAGCAGCACCTGCGCCGCCGGGAACGGTATGTGGAGAAAGAAGCCGATCCGATTTTTCACACCGGCTGAGCGCAGCGCTTTTGCAAAGGGAATCAGGTGATAGTCGTGAACCCAAATGACGTCATCAGCCCGCAAAAGCTGCGTGAGCTGCTGGGCGAGCCAGGCATTCACACGGCAGTAGCCCTCGAAATCGTTGCGGTCGTACTGGATCAGATCCGCGCGGTAGTGAAACGCCGGCCACAGCGTGGCGTTCGAAAAGCCGCGGTAGTACTGATCATAATCGCGGCGCGCGAGGCCGATCGTCGCAAATGTAACCGGTCCACGCTCGAGCACCTCCATCTGCGGCTGCCCCGATGAAAGGACTTCCCCGCTCCAGCCGAACCACATGCCGCCCGTTTCTTTGAGCGCGTCGTAGACGCCCACCGCGAGACCCCCGGCGGCAGGTCCGCCCTCGGAAATCGGCGCGACGCGGTTCGAAACAATAATGAGGCGGCTCATGACGCGCCGTCCGCCGCTGAAACGATCGATGCGAGCCACGCAAGGAATGCGCTGACCGAATCCACGCGCGAGCGGGCAACTGTCTCGCCCGCTCCGACCTTGATCGAAAGACCGTTGCGCGCGTTGACGGCAGCAAAGCCTTTCTCGTCCGTTAAGTCGTCGCCCGCGAAGACGGGCATTCGGCCGGCGAACGGCGGCTCATCGAGGAATGCCGCGACCGCGCGGCCTTTGTCGACATCCTTTGGCTTGATCTCGTAGACCATCTTCCCCGGCTGCAGCACGTAGGCATCGGCATGCTCGCTCACGAGGCGCTCGGCTGCTTCGCGGGCGATCGCCTCTGCAAACGGCGCATTGCGATAGTGCAATGCGAGCGACGCCGCCTTCATTTCGAGCAACATGCCCGGATGGGCCTTCACGACATCGGCGAGCACACGTTCCATGCGCGTCAGCCTCTCATCGTCGAAACCGACCCGCACGACATCTCCCCTCGCATCGCGCCGCTCGGCGCCGTGCAAGCCCGCCACGGGAAGGTCAGGCATGCGCAAAAATGCGTCGATGCTATCGATGCCGCGCCCGGAGACAATGGCCACCGCCCCATTGGACAAGCGCCGCAGCGCGGCGAGCGAGTCGAGCAGCGCAGGCGGTACGAGGACGCCGTCGGGCGTAGACGCGATTTCGACGAGCGTGCCATCGAAGTCGAAGAAAAACGCTGTCTCGCTCGGAGACAGGAAAGCCGGTAACGGTTGCATCAGCATCTTCGTGTATCGGTTCGGGCGGCATAAAGCATTGGCCGAGCCGGAAAAGTTTGCGCATCTTACCGCGCATTGCCAACGATTTCGAGCGACGACGACTCCCTCAACGCAAGACTAGTCCCATGTCAGCCCGCCGTCTCTTCTGGTATTCTCCGCCAATCTTTCGCATCGCTTTCAATAGATTGCCAATCGGAACGTTACCCAACACGCCTAGTGCAGTGGCACGCGAACTGTCGCTTGAAGCTCCCGATGACTCAAAGCCGGTCTCCCACCCGCTCCGGGAGCATGCACTGTCGAGCCGCAGATTGTCTGCTTATACGAGGATGCGTGTCCCGGCACCGCTTACGCGGCGGCTTTTGCGTTATAGTCGCAACCGCCGCGCCGCAACGTCGGGCTTACAATGGCACATTGAGGTTGCCGGCACGGGCGCCTGCTTGCGGTTCGCCTTGATCGAGATCCGGATGCCGCTACGTCTTCCCGCGCGTCTCTTTGTTCGCGAGCCGCGTGTTCCGTCTACCGCCGCGTTACCGTTTTGCCCCAGCCGCATCGCACAGCGATACGCGAGGCGGCTTAGCGCCGCGCTCGTCTGCATCACCCTCGCCGCCGCGTGCTCGCATGGTGGTCCCCCGTGGAAATTGACTAACGTGACGGGGCACCTGCCTGACCTCCAGTTTGCGCTAACGGGCGACGATGGTAAGCCGCTCGATGCGTCGGCCTTCAAAGGCCAGACGACCCTCGTCTATTTCGGCTACACGCATTGCCCCGATGTCTGTCCGGAGACGATGGCTCGGCTGATGCAGGTTCTCGCCGAGCTGGGCCAAAAGAATGCGCAGCATGTGCGCATCCTTTTTATTTCGATCGATCCGGCTCGCGATACACCGCAGGCGATGCGCGATTACGTTGCCGCATTCGACGCGAACCACGCGCGCGGCCTTACGGGCACGGATCGGCAGATCGAGTCGATCGCAAGACGCTATCGCGTCGCGTATCAAATGGAAAAGCGCGACCCCAAGGGCAACTACGAAGTCACGCACAGTTCAGCCGTCTATATCTTCGACGCCGAGGGACGTGCCCGACTTCTCGCCACGAGCAGCGACACCCCCGACGCGATCGCGCACGACCTTCGCCGCATCATCGAATCTGCTTCGTGATGTGTCTTCACCATCTTCACTCCCGTTTTTCGCCCCTCCCACTTCCCAACCTTTCTGGCCGATGCAAACACAACCCATGACGATGAAGAACCGTACCGCACGGATGGCAGCATGCCTCGCCTCGCTTTTTATCAGTGCCGCAGTGCATGCGGCAGGCACCTCGCACATGAGCGTCGATAACGGCTGGGTGCGATGGCTTCCCAATAATCTGCCGGCCGCCGGCTACATGACGATCCACAACAACGGCGACAAGCCGGTGGACCTCACCGATGCGTCAAGCCCCGATTACGGCAGCGTCATGCTTCACGAGACGATTACGAACGGATCGACATCGACGATGGAGATGGTCGACAAGGTCACAGTCCCGGCACATGGCATCGTCAACGTCACACCGGGCGGCTATCACTTCATGCTCGAGGAAGCCAAACATAAGATCGCGCCAGGCGACACCATCAAGCTGAAGTTGCAGTTTTCGGATGGAACCACGCTCGACACTTTGCTGACGGTCAAGAGCCCAGCCAACGTTAAGTAAGTCGCTCGCGCGATAAGCGCCGCCCGGCATGCGAACCTGCCGAGCGAAGCTCGGGCGTTAAAGGTCGTGAGCGTGAGCGGCAGCGCCGACAAGTCCCTCGCTTACGCGGGCTTAGCGCAACGCATCCAGACGTGAGGGATACCGTCTTCGTCATGAACGTCGGAAATGGGTTCGAAGCCGAATGCGCCGTAGAACGCCTGCAGGTGCGCCTGTGCGTGAAGACTGATGGCGACGCCGGACCAGTGCGCGGCAATATGCTCGAGTGCTTGCTCAAGCATCGCGCGGCCGAGGCCGATGCCGCGAAAATCGGGCGTAGTCAGCACGCGTCCGATGCGGACATCGCGCTCTTTCTCGTTGGGCAGCAGCACTCGCAAGTAGCCGGCAAGCGTTACCCCGCCCTCGCCCCCTGTATAGGCAAAAAGGTGCCAAGCGCCCATGTCGAGACCGTCGATGTCCGCGTAGACACAGTTTTGCTCCACCACGAATACGCGATTGCGGGCTTCGAGCATGTCGTAGACCTCGGCGGCCGTTAGGTCGACGAACGGTTTCCACCGCCAGTCAAGGTCACTCAAGCGGTTTCGGGCATGGTCGGTCATAGCATCGGTGAAAAAACGGACGACTCGCGATTATGCGCGAGCACAGGCGGTGGAAGAAAGCCCTCGCCGACAGGCGCACGGAAGGCGGCCGGCGGAACTCATCGAGCGAAACCACCGCTTATCCCGGCTATGACGTCGGGCGTCATGGGCAACAGCGGGCTTGCGAAAGCGCTACGAGAAGGCGAACAAAGCTTGTACAGGCATTACTCGGCGAGCCGGTCGGCAAATCGGTCTTTCAAGAATGCAGCGACCTTTTCGGCCACGACCCGATGCGTCGCAGTCGTGGGGTGCACCGTGTCCCAAAACACAAACCCGCCGGGATCGCGACACGCCGGGCTCGGTGCGTGTGCACTCAGATAGGCAAGCGCTGAGTGGCTTTGAATGTCGAGACAGGCGTCTTCCATGTTTTCGAACCCGTAGTCCTGAGGGTGGTTAAACAAGTCGTCGAAGACTGCATGTGTATCGAACAGCTCAAGTCGCAGCGATGCGCCATAACGAGAGCGCATCTCCTCGACGAGGCGTGCCAACTGACGGTTGTAGATCGCGACCTGTGCCGCGATGGCCTCCGCATCATGACGCAAGAGAAAAGCCGGTGCGCGCGTGAGGTCAGGCAAATTGAGCAGCAGGATGTGCGTTGCGCCCGCATCGGCGAGCTTGATTAGACTCTCACGCACGCTTGCCGCCGACTGCCGGGCTGTTCGGCCAGCGTTCATCAAATCGTTGGCGCCGATGAACACGAGAAAAAGCGTATTTTGCGCGCGGTAATTTTGCGCCCATGTCGTTTTCTCTTTCCACGAATCGACTTGCTGCGTAACACCTGGGATCACAAAGTAGCGATCCGCTGCCGCACCGCCGATTGCCCAGTTATAGACAGGTAATTTTATTAAGCTCGACAGGTATTCGACCCATAATTGACCATTACTGAAGCGTCCAGCATTCCAGCTCATGCGGTTAGGCGCATGCCAAAAGGTTGCGTTATAGGCGTTTTGCGTATCGGAGAGGCTATCGCCGAGCATGACAATACGATTGAGCCGATCGCCCTGATCGGCGCTATCGAGCGTCCACACGGTGTAGTTGAAGGACAACTGGTTGTTTGCGGCGACAGCCTGCAGCACAGGCTGCCGAATGCCATTGCCCTCGAGCGTTTTGGCGCAAACATCGTTGAGCGTCTCCTGCGTCGTGACGCTGTAGAACATGTTTTTCCACCGCAAGATTCCGTCTGCCCACCAGTAGCCGGGGACGCGATACCAATCGCCGCTCGATGGGTCGCGTCCCCACTCGTAGGTCGCCAGCGGCTTGAGCGGCTCGGAGTCAACGCGGTACCAGCAACGCAAGTAGGTATAGGTGGAACTGCCTATGCCATGTAGTTGAGCGTGGTCTTCGGCTGGACGCGCGCGTTGAAGCCCTTCGATGTACGGACCGGACGGCGAGAGCGTCATGTCTCCTGTCGGCGCTGGCGGCAATGGCGCCTCGGCGGCGGAGGCGAGCGAACCAGCGAAGCATGCAAGCGTTGCTGCAAGTGCCACGAGATGGCGCCGGCGGAACGCGCCAAGGGCAAATGAACGACTCGGCATATCGCACTCCTAAAAAAACATAGACCGCGGTCACCGAATTGCAGATTCAGTAACAAAGCGCATGATTCATCTCATCGCTTTTAATCCCACGACCTGTTCTGAGTGCAAAAACTACGGGGAAAAAATTCTAAAAAAAATCAGCAAAGTGGTCTTCATCGAGGGCTATGCGAATTGGCGACATTCGGCCCGTGGCTGGTACTTCTGAATTCACTCTTGCTCTTCGGCCCATGCTTGGTGATAAGCATGCCGACACCTAGCCACGCCACTCTCTGTACATTGGGTCTGCGATTCTGGAGGTTGTTCGATGCTGGGAGGTACGCGTATCGCCAACGGGGAGCCGGCTTTTTCTAACACGCAGGCGACCATCGGCATAGCGCCGCAGGCTCGATGCATCGAGGGCGATGTTCAGTGGAGCATTCGAGGACGGATGTTTGTCGTCTGCTTTGCGCGACGCATCGCCATAGACGCGTGCTGCCGGCGCAAATAGAAAAGCCCTGACGAGTCAGGGCTTTATCTGGAGTCTGGAGGCGCGAGCCGGAGTCGAACCGGCCTAAACGGCTTTGCAGGCCGCTGCATAACCGCTTTGCTATCGCGCCGTAAGCGGGTTTGACCGTATCGTTGCTGCACCGATACGATTCAATCATCTAGCAACCGATTCGGGCTGCCAAATAAAAAGGGAAGCTCTGCTTCCCCCAATGTTTGGAGCGGGAGACGAGTCTCGAACTCGCGACCTCAACCTTGGCAAGGTTGCGCTCTACCAACTGAGCTACTCCCGCATTTGCTTTTCTCTGCGCTTCTCCGCATTCCCCTCTGTTAATCGTTTCGATCAACTGGAGAAACGAGATTATGTATAAGATCCCGATCCGTGTCAACACTTTTGCGCATTGATTTGCGAGCACATGAATTGTCCGGGTCAGAGCAGGTGACGTATCGGTTGTTCTGCATCGGCGTCACGACGGCATGCGCGCATGCCATCGCGTACGATGGCCGCGCGCTGCCAACAGGCCGCGAAGCACCAGGCACTAGCCCGCAAACAAGCGGCTCAAGAAGCGCCAACGCACGTGGCTGCCGACACACTAGGACGGCGGCCACCATGAATGCCGACATGGTTGAGCGTGATGGCCTGCCGCTCGCTCAGCATCAGATGTCGTCCCGATGGATGTTTCAATCGGCGAACACGCCAGTCAGCGTTGGTTTGCAAAGACCAAGACACGGAGCGCGCGTATCTCCGACACTGCTCAATCCCCAGACCCAGCCCACAAGCAGTCGAGGATCGATCTCAAGCAGCAAAAACGGCGCACGCGTTGAGCCGCAGACGCGGCCCCCTACCCGATTCGATTGGGTACCGGCCAAAAGCAATTAAAGCGACACTCTGGGTGCTGAAAGCAAGATAACGCGCTCAGCGCTTGATGCGATGTGAGCTTGGCGATTAACAGGTTGCTTGGGAAGCGCATGCCCCCAAGAACTGGGGGCTGCCAATCCGACGAACTAGAACAAAAGTCCGCGGACAAAGAAACTGGAGCGGGAGACGAGTCTCGAACTCGCGACCTCAACCTTGGCAAGGTTGCGCTCTACCAACTGAGCTACTCCCGCATTTTCATTCGCGTCGCACAATCAAGTGTTCGTGCAGCGAAGAAACGAGATTATGTATAAGCCGACGAATCGTGTCAACACTTTTCTGTGAAAAAAACAAAGCGGAGCCCATTGACGGTACCCAACGCCAAGATCCCGCCCCGTCGGCTGAGCCCAGCGCGTGATCAGAACCGGGTTTCGCGCGCCGTGCGCAAGAAAGCGTCAAGCAGCGGGGTGCAATCCAGCAACTCGGGACCGCCCGCGCGATGGAACTCTGGATGCCATTGCACACCCATGACGAATGGGGCGCGTCGATAGCGAACCGCCTCGATGAGCCCATCCTCCGACGACACCGCCTCCACATTGAGATCCCGCCCCAGCATCTTGATAGCCTGATGGTGGATCGAATTGACAATGGCGTCGCGACGTCCCGGAAACATGCCGGGCAGCGTCGAGCCTTGCGGAAAACGCACGGTATGGCGGTGCTGGTCATAGTGCTCATTGACGTGAATGCCAGCTGTCGGCACTTCGGTCGCAATATCTTGATAAAGCGTGCCGCCAAACGCTACGTTGATCAGCTGGCAACCGCGGCACACGCCGAGCACAGGCTTGCCTGACTCGACGAACTCATGCAGCAGTTCGAGCTCGTACATGTCGCGCACACGGTCGCCCGGCCATTCCGCGCGAATTTCCGTTGCGGCGTAGGTTTGTGGCGAAACATCCGCCCCGCCCTGCAAAAGCAAGCCGTCGAGATGCTTGGCGTAATCGCGCAGACGGATGTTGCTCGGATGGAGCATGGCCTGATGCCCGACGGTCGGGATCATAAAAACGATGACGTCGCGCGACATCACCCAATGCGCGACCGATTCCTCGAGGTATTGCAGCGTCTTGCCGCGCAACCCCATTGCACCGGGTTCCGGATGAAAGATGCGCGCCGAAATGCCGATGCGCAGCGTACGCTGCGTGATTCGCTGCCCTGCGCGATCAAACAAGCGCCGCGCGCGCGCCACCATCGTCCGGCCGACCACCGTCCAAGGTGAATCGCTTTGCCTCAGATAAGCTGGCTTGAAGGGAATCGCATCTGGCGGCGGCGTTCGCTGCGTGTCGAAATCAGGCGGTGCGCCGAAGCCAAGTGGCGGCGCACCTCGCTGCAGGCCGCTCGCCTCTCGTTGAACCGCCGAACCATGCTGAGCCGATTGCCGCAAAGCAGATTCCTGCACCGCTGCGTCTCGCTCCGCCAGCGCTTCTTCAGTCATTACATGAGTTTCACCCGCGGGGGGTGCCAGTGACGACGCGCTCTCGATCGTATCGCTCGACGCACGTGCTGCGGCATCAGATGCTGCGGACCTGCCGGTTCCCCCTGGTGACGCCGGTGCCGTCTTAACAGCGTCACCAGCGCCTGCGGGTGGCGATGATGATTGACTGGGCGAGGCGGAGGTAGAAGAAGAATCGTTGGAAGAAGGAGTCGAAGAATCCGAATGGGGACGCGGGGCGTTCGGTGACATGTTTTCGCTCATGACCATTAGGCAACGTGCGCGTCGCGCGCAAAGACGCAACAAAGGACATGCCTATTATCAGCCAGTGCTCGAGCCGACGGCAACCGCACAGTGGTCGCATTTCGCCGAGCCCTGCGGCCCTTGTCCTGGGCTCTAGCTGTAGCCGCCGTTTCGCCGCGCCGTTGCCATCAACCGTGCCGCGCCTGCCCCACTCAACCTGGGACGGCACTCTGCCACGTTAAAATGCCTGCCACCCTGGGAGAGCCCCACCACACCGGCTGCGCAGGCTCAGAACACGGGATATAACCCTCAAAAGGACAGCATAACTGACGCGGTAACCGCCGTCGATTTCACCCGACCAACTCTTGGACCGACCCATGCCCACCGACTTCATCCCATTCCCCCCGCTCGCGCGTCTGGCGAGCGATCTCGCAACTGGCGTGACGACGAGCCGCGCTCTTGTCGAGACCGCTCTCGAGCGAATTGCCGACCCAGCGGGTCAAGGCGCGACCGTCTTCGTGGATGTGGATGCGGCGGGTGCCCGCGCAGCGGCCGACGCGCACGACTGTTTGCGCAAGGCCGGCACGACGCTATCCCCGCTGGCGGGCATTCCGATCTCGGTCAAGGACTTGTTCGACATCGCCGGCCAGGTGACCCGAGCCGGCTCACGCGCGCTCGACGGCTCTGCGCCCGCTGGCGCCGATGCCCCGGCAGTCGCGAGGCTGAGGCGTGCCGGAGCGATTCTCGTCGGACGCACGAACATGACGGAATTCGCGTTTTCGGGACTCGGCCTGAACCCGCACTACGGCACGCCGCTTTCGCCATACCGCCGCAACTCGATCAACGACGCACGCATCGCAGGCGGGTCGTCATCAGGGGCGGCCGCCTCCGTCGCCGACGGCATGGCGGCGGTCTCACTCGGCAGTGATACCGGCGGCTCCCTCAGAATTCCCGCGGCGTTTTGCGGCCTCACGGGATTCAAGCCGACTGCCGCCCGCATCCCGCGCCAAGGCTCCGTGCCGCTTTCCACGACGCTCGATTCGTTCGGTCCGATCGGGGTTTCGGTCGCATGCTGCGCGCTCGTCGATCGGATTCTCGCGCGGTTAGAGCCGCGCGTGCCGGCCACACGCCCAATAGAAGGGCTGCGCCTTGGCGTGCTGACGCACTACGTCACCGACGACGTCGAGCCCCCCGTCGGCGCAGCAATCGACACCGCACTGAAGCATCTCCAGGCGGCCGGTGCGATTCTTGAAGACGTGCGTTTCGCACCGCTCGAACGCCTGCACAAAATGAACCGAGCGAGTTTTGCGGCGACGGAGGCCTATGCGTGGCACCATCCACTCATCGCCGCCCACCGCGACGAGTACGATCCACTCGTACTCATGCGAATCATGAAAGGGGAAGGCGTCCGGGCGAGCGAGTACCTCGATCTGCTCGCACAACGCGCGGCGCTGATCGAAGCGGCGCATGAAACCTTGTGGCAACATTTCGATGCGATTGTTGCGCCGACGGTGCCGATCGCGCCCCCGCGCCTAGCCGATTGCCGCGACGATCCGGAGTACACCCGCATCAATAGTCTCGTGCTGCGTAACCCCACTGTCTTCAACCTGCTCGACGCCTGCGCGATATCGCTGCCTTGCCATCCACACGGTGAAGCTCCCGTCGGACTCATGCTCGCCGCCGCGCCGAATCGGGACGAGGCCCTTTTTGGCGCTGCGCTCGCCGTCGAACGCGTGCTTGCGTCGATCCGCTAAGCTACTTACTGCTAGCCTCAACGAAATGCACCGACCTATCCCTGTTTTCTGCTTGTTCTCGTAGGAGCACTCGCTTCATGAACAACTCTCTTTCGATGCGCCGCGAGCGCTCTCTGCTCGTTGTGCTCGGGCTTGTTTGCGTCGGCCTCGTCGGCGGTGCGCTTTACCTCCAGTTCGGAAAAGGTGAGGACCCCTGCCCGCTCTGCATCATTCAACGGTACTTTTTCCTGTTGATGGCGGGGTTCGCTTTCGCCGGTGCGGCCAGCAAAAACTGGCGAAGCGTGGCGGCCCTTGAAGCGCTGATCGCCATCACCGCCGCCGCCGGCATCTTCACCAGCGCCCGTCACGTCTACATCCAGATGAATCCGGGTTTCAGCTGTGGATTCGACGCGCTGCAGCCGATTGTCGATAGCCTGCCTCCCGCACATTGGCTACCGAGTGTCTTCAAGGTGGCCGGCCTTTGCGAAACGGTTTATCCGCCCATTCTGGGCATCCTTTTGCCAGGCTGGGCACTGATCGGCTTCATCGCCGCCTTTGTACCCGTCGTCTTCAGTCTTTGGCGGTTACGGGCCCGGCGCAGAGTGAGGGCAGCCGCCTGAACTGACGGGAGTCTCTCGCCCCGAGGCAGACTGCCCCGCTATTGTGGGGACGCGGCCGTGGTGCCTGCCGAGCCGGCGGAGCCTGCTTTCAATGCGGGGACCGCGGTTGGCGGTTGCTTCACGGTCACCTCGTTCGGCGCGCCGGAGCCATCAGCGGGGATGCGCACCGTACGCACGACGCCGTTGCTAAGCGGAAAGCCGGTAAGCGCACTTCGTGCGAGAAACGGCATCGCCCCCACGAGCGACGGATCCTCCGTGGTGTTGTTGGCGGTCACCTGATACACCTCCTCACCCGATTCCCGCTCGGTGATTCGGATGCCGAGCGTATGCGTGTAGACCGGGTAGGACTCACTGACGTACGCCGAAGAGTAATTATATGGCCCCAACCATGGATTAATCGGCCGCCAATAGGGGCCGGGCCACGGGTTCGCGTAGTAGGCTGGCTGTGTCACCGTCACCATGTCTCCGCGCATCGAGTACATAAGGCCGACAAAGTAATGCGCCCGCCCCTCCGAGACTTGCTTGAACGAGTGAGCATCGAGTTCGGACGCAACGATTTGCTCGTAAGTCGCCTGCTCGATGCTGTTTTGCTGGTCCGGCGAGCGCGTGAACGCGTAGGTCCGTGTCGCATCGCTGCCACTCCACTGCGAAAACGCCGTGACCTGCGTCGTCACGTACGTGGTGCAGCCAGTCATCCACGTGGCACAAAGCGCCAGTGCCGGCATCGCGACCGGACGCAATCTCTCCCAATTCGTCATCATTTGGCCCTCACTCATTGTTAAACGCTCGCGCCCCATGCCAGAGCAGGCTCTACGCGAGCACCACTCCTGGCCCAACCAGGCGATCGGCGTACTGGTTGCCATTCGGCGACAGCCCTCCCCTCCAACCAGCTCCCCCGAGGGCCGCAGCAAGAGGAGGCGCGAAGCGCCCGCGCTTTGTACAATGGCCGACATCGAAACTTATAACTGACTATCGATTAACCATGTCCGAAGCCACCACCGCCAATTCCACCGTGATTCGTCGGGCCGATTATGCGCCGCCCGCATTTCTAATCGATTCCGTCGCTCTTGAATTCGACCTCGTACCCGAGCGTACGTTCGTCAAGAGCACGATGCGGGTACGCCGCAACGCCGATGCAGCGCGGGCACCCCACCTCGAGCTGATGGGCGAAGCGCTAGAGCTGATTTCGGTGTCGCTCAACGGTAGCGAGCACGCGGCGCACCGGGTGCACGAGCACGGCCTCGTCGTCGAAGACTTGCCCGACGCGTTCGAACTCACGATCGTGAACGCCTGCAACCCAGCTGACAATACGACGCTTTCGGGCCTTTACGTCTCGAGCGGCAACTTCTTCACGCAATGCGAGGCAGAAGGATTCCGACGCATCACTTATTTCCTCGATCGCCCCGACGTGATGTCCACCTACACGGTGACACTCAGGGCCGACAAGTCCACGTATCCGGTGTTGCTGTCGAACGGCAACCTGATCGAGCAAGGCGATCTACCCGACGCTCGTCACTACGCGAAGTGGGAAGACCCGTTCAAGAAACCGAGCTACCTGTTCGCACTCGTTGCAGGCAAGCTCGTCGCGGTCGAGGAGCGGGTTCGGACTGGCTCCGGCAAGGAGAAGCTGTTGCAGGTTTGGGTCGAGCCGCACGATCTCGACAAGACGCAGCACGCCATGGATTCGCTGATCAACTCGATTCGCTGGGACGAGGAGCGCTTCGGCCTCGAGCTCGATCTTGATCGTTTCATGATCGTTGCGGTGAGCGACTTCAACATGGGCGCCATGGAGAACAAGGGCCTCAACATCTTCAATACGAAGTATGTGCTCGCCAATCCAGAGACTGCGACAGACACCGATTTCGGCAACATCGAAGCCGTGGTCGGCCACGAGTACTTCCACAACTGGACGGGCAACCGCGTCACGTGCCGCGACTGGTTCCAACTGAGCCTGAAGGAAGGGCTGACTGTCTTTCGCGATCAGGAGTTCTCGGCCGACATGCAAGGCGGTGCGACTGATGCTGCCGCGCGCGCCGTCAAGCGCATCGAGGACGTGCGCGTGCTGCGCCAAATGCAGTTCGCCGAGGATGCGGGGCCGATGGCGCATCCTGTGCGCCCGGAAAGTTACGTCGAAATCAACAACTTCTACACCATGACGGTGTACGAAAAGGGTTCTGAAGTGGTGCGCATGTACCAAACCCTTTTCGGTCGCGACGGTTTCCGACGCGGGATGGATCTCTATTTCGAGCGTCACGACGGACAAGCCGTCACATGCGACGACTTCCGCCGTGCGCTTGCCGATGCCAATGGTCGGGATCTCGCGCAATTCGAACGTTGGTACAGCCAAGCCGGCACGCCGCGCGTCGGTGTGCGCACGGCGTATGACGCCGCTGCGCGCCGCTACACCGTGACGCTTTCGCAGCGTTATGGCGATGCAGCGCCGGCCGCGCGCGAAACGCAAACCGGTCCGCTTTTGATCCCGTTCGCCATCGGCCTCATTGGGCACGACGGCGCGGATATGCCGCTTCGCCTCGAAGGCGAGCCGGCTGCCGGTGACAGCACGCGCGTGCTGGAGCTGACCCAAAGCGAGCAGACGTTCACGTTTGTCGACGTCGCTGAGCGGCCGCTCCCGTCGCTGCTGCGCAACTTTTCGGCACCCGTCGTTGTCGAGTACGACTACACGACCGAGGAACTCGCCTTCTTGCTCGCGCACGACAGCGACCCGTTCAACCGCTGGGAGGCAGGCCAGCGGCTTGCCACGCGCGCGTTGCTCGCAAACGCCGCGCGCGCGGCCGCCAACGAGCCGCTTTCGCTGGACGACGCAGTGATCGATGCATTTGCGCGCGTGCTGACGGACGAAACGCTCTCCCCAGCGTTCCGCGAACTGGCGCTGGTGTTGCCCTCCGAGGCGTATTTGGCTGAACAGATGGCCGAGGCCGACCCAGCCGCAGTGCATGCCGCACGACAATTCATGCGCAAGCGGCTCGCCGAGGCGCTGCGTCAAGCGTGGCTCGATATCTATGCTCGGCATACCACAAACGGGCCTTACGAGCCGACGCCGCAGGCGACCGGGCATCGCGCACTCAAGAACCTGGCGCTCGCCTACCTTGCCGAGCTCGACGACCCGTCCGAGGCGGTTCGCCTCGCCGACGCGCAATACGCCGGCGCGAACAATATGACCGATCGCGCTGCAGCGCTTTGCGCACTGCTCGCGGCATCGGCAAGCGCGCCGACAGCGGCTGCGCAAACCGCGCTCGACGATTTTTATCGGCGCTTCGAGCGCGAACCGCTCGTCATTGACAAATGGTTTGCCTTGCAGGCGGCACAGCGCGGCACCCAGGCTCGTCCCGTCATCGACGTCGTGAACAAGCTGATGGCGCACCCCGCCTTCACGCTGCGCAATCCGAACCGTGCACGGTCGCTGATTTTCAGTTTCTGTTCGGGCAACCCCGCTCAGTTTCATGCCGCCGACGGCTCCGGCTACGCATTCTGGGCCGACCAGGTCATCGCGCTCGATGCCCTGAACCCGCAGGTGGCCGCACGTCTCGCACGGGCACTGGAGCTTTGGCGCCGTTACACGCCCGCGCTGAGGGAGCGCATGCGTGAGGCACTCGAGCGTGTGGAGGCCAAGGTGTCGTCGCGCGACGTGCGCGAAATCATTGAGAAAGCGCTCGCATAAAGCGCTTCAGCCGCCCGCGACCTGGCACCACGCGGGCGGTTATGACGGCAGGGCACCTCGGCAATACGCCGAATCCAGCACGTGCGCCACCGCGCAAAAACCCGCGGAGGGCCGCGTGCCGGCGAGTAAAATTCCCACGTTTCCCATGGCTTTCCGGAGCACTGCAAATGTCCTTGCAACGACGCACTTCCCTTACCCAATTCCTGATCGAGCAGCAACGCCAAACGCAGAATATGCCCGCCGATCTACGGCTTCTCATCGAAGTCGTCGCGCGCGCATGCAAGCTCATCAGCTATCACGTCAGCAAAGGCGCGCTGGGCGACGCGCTGGGCACCGCAGGCACTGAGAACGTGCAGGGCGAAGTGCAGAAGAAGCTCGACGTCCTCTCGAACGAAATTCTGCTCGAGGCCAACGAATGGGGCGGCAACCTTGCCGCGATGGCATCCGAGGAGATGGAAATGCCCTTCCCCATTCCCTCCAACTATCCACGAGGCGAATATCTGCTCGTGTTCGACCCGCTCGACGGCTCATCGAACATCGACGTCAACGTCTCCATCGGCACGATCTTCTCCGTCTTGCGTTGCCCGAACGGGTCAGACGCGACCGAGGAGTCGTTCCTGCAACCGGGTACCCAGCAAGTGGCGGCGGGCTACGCTGTCTATGGGCCGCAGACCGTCCTCGTGCTGACGACCGGTAATGGCGTCAATGGCTTCACGCTCGACCGTGAGCTGGGCTCGTGGGTGCTGACCCACCAGAACATGCAGATTCCCGAAGACACCCGCGAGTATGCGATCAACGCGTCGAATGCACGGCACTGGTACCCGCCGGTACAGCGGTATGTGGGCGAGCTTACCGCCGGCAAGACGGGGCCGCGCCAAGCGGACTTCAATATGCGGTGGATTGCCTCGATGGTCGCGGATGTACATCGCATCCTGAATCGCGGCGGCATCTTCATGTACCCGGCCGACCAGCGCACGCCTGATAAGCACGGCAAACTGCGGCTCATGTACGAGGCCAACCCGATGTCGTTCATCGTCGAGCAGGCGGGCGGTGCAGCGACGAACGGCAAAGAGCGGATCCTGGACATTCAGCCGAGCAGCTTGCATGAGCGCGTGGCCGTCTTCCTCGGCTCCAAGAACGAGGTCGAAAGGGTGACCCATTACCATGCGCAAGAGGTCGCAGAGCAGTAAGTCAAAAAAATTTGAAAAAAGGGCTTGTCAGCCGAACCGACCTGTCTCTATAATCTTGTTTCTCCGGTTGCCGGAATAGCTCAGACGGTAGAGCAGCGCATTCGTAATGCGAAGGTCGGGGGTTCGATTCCTCTTTCCGGCACCAACAGATTCAAGCAAAAAGCCCAGCCCTCGTGACTGGGCTTTTTGTTTTTCTGGGGTTCACAGCAATGTCGCAACGCAGGCTACATGCTCGCCGCACACGAGGGCACTACGGGCGCGCTTTCCCTCACGACGAGGGTGCAGTGAATTGCGCCGTGAGTTCTTCTGCTCTCGAAAGAAAGAGCTTCAAAACTGGAGATGTGTTCGACCTGCTGTAGCCCATAACGAGATCAACGGTCGGTACGTCGCCTTCAAGGGGCCGACTTACGACCGACCATGGCAGCAGATTGTTCGCGTACTCCGGCATCAACGCCAGCCCACCCGTGGATGCCACGAGCGACATCGCCATCGCGAGATTATCGACGCCGTGTGCGGGCGTGATATCGACCCCACTCTGCTGCAAATACCGCTCGATGACGTCGTGCAGCACCCTCGCCTTATTCGACGCCATGATGAACGCCTCCCCCACTAGCTCAACGGGGCGGATCGTCGTTCGTGTCGTCAGCCGGTGGTCGCTCGGCATGAGCACAATAAGCTTTTCCCTGCTGATGACGCGATAGTCGAGATCGAAACCCGGTTCGGCTCGCAGAAACGCCAAGTCGAGCCTGCCACGCGCTAGCGCATCGGCGAGATCCGGCGAATAACCGCTCGATACGGTGACGTCGATATTTGGCAACTCATCGCGCAGAACCCGCATGGCGCGCGACAGCCAGGTTATTTCCTCACCGGTCTGAAAGCCTAGCGCGAAGGCCTGTTTTGCCGGCTGCGCTGCGCGGCGCGCAGCCTCTGTCGCGGCATCGACCTGCGCGAGCGCCAGCCGCGCATGATCGAGAAAAGCCTTGCCCGCCGCAGTCAGCTCAACGCCCCCGGCACTGCGGCTGAACAGTTCCGCACGGACCTCGTCCTCCAGATCGCGAATCTGCCGACTAAGAGACGGCTGCGACGTGTGCAGGCGCTGTTTGGCGGCGACCGTAAGGCTGCCTGTCTCCGCCACGGCAATGAAATAGCGCAGATGTCGGAGCTCCATGATCCCCGCCGGTTCCCATGCTGACCATGCTTAGCAGGCATGCGTACCAGCCTACAAAGTCTTTTTGCTTTCCGCAATAGGTCACTAGATTAAGGATTAGGCAACGACACGGCGCCTACCAGCACTCCGCAACGGACTGCCAGCGCCTTCGCCCCATACCTCTCATCTATATCGCAGGAGCGTGCAATGGCCACTACCCCAGTCGTTGTAATCACCGGCGCGCTGACAGGCATCGGCCGCGCCACGGCACTTGCCTTCGCAGACAGCAGCGCGCATCTTGTCGTTTCCGGCCGCCGTGAAGCCGACGGCAAAGCGCTCGAAGCCGAACTTCGCGGACTCGGCGCAGACGCCGTCTTTGTCCTCGCCGACGTCCGCCACGACGATGACGTCCGCGGGCTCGTCGACCAGACCGTAGCCCGTTTTGGCCGCATCGATGTTGCCGTCAACAATGCCGGCACGGAGGGCCAACCCGGTTCCGTCGTCGACCAAACGGCGGAAAGCTACGCCACGACCTTCGACACCAATGTGCTCGGCACCCTGCTCAGCATGAAGCACGAACTGCGCGTGATGCAGGCACAGAAGCGCGGCAGCATCGTCAACGTTTCGTCGACCTACGGCCATGAAGGCGCGGCTTACGCGTCTGTCTACGCCGGCAGCAAGCATGCGGTCGAAGGCATGACGAAGTCGGCCGCGCTCGAAGTTGCAGCGTCAGGTGTGCGCGTCAACGCAGTCGCGCCGGGCCCGACCGAAACCGGCATGCTCGATCGATTTACCGGAACAACCGAGCGCAAGGCGGCGCTTGCCTCGAAGGTGCCGCTTGGGCGCGTGGGCCAACCTGACGAAATCGCCCGGGCAATCCTGTTTCTTGCCTCGGATGCAGCGTCGTTCGTAACCGGTCAGATTGTCACCGTCGACGGGGGCAAGACAGCAGGTTGATTCCGGGCAAAGACCTATCGGAAGAACAGCTGTGACTCATCTCACCGGAAAGAGTGCGCTCGTCACGGGCGCAGCGCGCGGTATCGGACAGGCCAGTGCGCTAGCACTCGCCAAAGCAGGCGCGCAGATCCTCGCTCATTACAACGGCGGAGAAAAGCAGGCGGATGCTGTTGTCGCCGAAATCCGTGCGGCGGGGGTAACACCAAGAAAGTCGCCACCAAACGCGTACGCACCGCGCTCGGCGATCGTCTGGACATTCTGGTCGCCAACGCTGGCATTTCCAAGACGGCAAGTCTCGAGGAAGCGACCATTGAAGACTTCGACGATCTGTTCGCAGTGAACGTGCGCGCGCCCTATTTTCTCGTGCAGCAGCTACGGCACGTGATGTGCAAGGGCAGCAACGTGAATTTGCTCTCGTCGCTCGCGGCGCATGCCTCAGTCGGCAAGCTCCCGGCATACGGCGGCGAAATTGAATACACCGAACTCAAGGAGAAATCATGGTCAGCAACACCGCTACCGGAGCCCGGCCAGTGAAGATTCCGGGCAAGGACCACCCGATTGCCATTGAACGCAATCCCTCGCGGGTGGTGGTCACTGTGTCGGGTAAGGTCGTCGCCGATACGCACGATGCGTTGACGCTCCACGAGGCCAGTTACCCGGCAGTCATCTACATCCCGCGAGAGGACGTCGACATGACGTTGCTCGAGCGCACCGGACACGCAACGTACTGCCCGTATAAGGGGGATTGCACGTACTTCTCGATTCCGGCGGGCGGCGAGCGCTCGGTTAACGCAGTTTGGACCTACAACACCCCGTACGAGGCCGTCGCGCCGATCCGCAATCACCTCGCGTTCTATCCGGACCGCGTGGATGAGATCAAAGAGCGGCCGGCCGCTAGCTGAGCGCCAGCAGTTCGCTCGTTGTCGCGCGCAAACAGGCAGAAGCTGAAGTCCGCGAGAGCGAGCGTCGCTACCGCCACATGCCTTTTCCCACCCATACCAGGCGCGGTGCGGGCGGACCTATAGCAAAGATTTCCCCTTAGCGAAGGCACGGCGTTGTCACGTGCAAGCCGGTGTGCGACACCTAACCGACCAATGCACGGGCGCGTGACAAAGTCGCAGGCTGATCATGTCTGACATCCAAAAAAGAGTCGCCCATTGCCATCGGCATCATCGCCCACCGGGAAACACCCCCAATTGTGCTGTTAATGCAACAAAGCGTTAAAAAGCGATTCCGTGCTGGCATCGATCGACGGGCGCGTCGATAATGAATTTGTGTCTGGAGAGAAACATGGAAGCAAAGCCCGTCTATATTCCGCCCCCCGACAAAGTCGCGAGCCCCGATCCCGAGCCCGTAGGCGTTGAATTTCTTGCCGCCGAGTTGCCTGAGCACGTTCGTGCGTTCTTCGACGAGCAGCGCAAGTTGTGCGACGCTAAGTGAACGTGCCCGACGAGCGCAGTGCCGTGGCGTACCTGGCCGCAGGCGTCCGCCAGCGTTACTGCCCGCACCGCCAGCGCGTTCGTGCATGTCAATCATCGACAACCAGGCGCAGCGGCACGAGCCACATTGCGGTGTCCGCCTAGCGTTCGGTTGCCAACCATCCCAGCGTCCGCATGCTGATAAATCGTTCTGTTCGCGCCGGCTGTGCCGGCATAGCCGGCGCCGCAGCGCTGTGCGCCGCATTGCTCTCGGCCCCTAGTCCTGCCTTGGCCGATGGTGACGATACCCCGCTGATGAACCTTGTCGCACTGACGTCCCAGCGTCTGGCGTTGGCAGCGCCCGTCGCCCGATGGAAGTGGGCCAACCATCATCCGATCACCGACACGCAGCGTGAAGCGGCACTCCTAGCCGATGTCGAGCGGCAGGCGCGCGCAGCCGGCGTCGATCCAGCTTTTGCTCGCACATTTTTTAAAGACCAGATCGAGGCAAGCAAAGAGGTGCAAAGCGCACTCTTCGAGCAATGGCGCAAAGCGAAGCCGCCCGAAGGCTCCCCGCCCGACTTGGCGACCACCATCCGCCCGGCGCTCGACCGACTGACTCCGTCCATGATTGCAGGCCTGGCACGGGTCGAGCCACTGCGCGACGCGCCCGATTGTCCGATCCGGCTCGCGCACAGCGTGCAGAACTGGAAATCGATGACGCGCTACGACGCGAGCGAGACAGGGCCGCTCATGACAGCGCTCGCGCATGTTTGCTCGTCCGGTGGGGTGGGCAGCGTCAGCTGATTAGTCTGTGTCGGGCAGCCCGCCGGTGACGTGGGCAGGGTCGATAATGGATGCGCCACAGCGCACTCATTCGCCGGCACGAGCGGAAACACCTGCAGGCCCCGAGCGAGATGCGATTGCAGGATGCGATACGTCGACGGTTCGAACTCGCGCAACGTGTTCTTCGCCGCGAGCTCACTGGCCTGCTCGACGGAATTCGCTGCCCCCAGGTAGCGCCAGTGATCTACCACGTGGAAAGTGGAAGGGTCGGTGCCTGAGCGTTCCTCGAACAGAATCGCCCCTCGGAACGGCCAAGGTGCATTGCCCGAACGCTTGCGCTCCGACCGTGGCGCACGGTTATGCACCGGTTGCAACGCGGCAATCCATTGCGCTTCGGTCAACAGCGCGCCGAGCTCGCCGCCCGTCTCGAGCCATTGCACGCGCCAGATCTGCTGCACCATGCGCATCTCACGCGCCGAGCGCCGCTCGCCGGCCAGATGGGCGCGCAGTCGCTGGCGCAAACGCACACTGCGCCCGACATACAACGCAACGTCCGATTTATCGTAGAAGGCGTAAACGCCGCAACCGGCCGGGACTGAATCGAGCATGTCTTCAGTGATCTCGCCGGCGATCCGGTAGGGATGCACCGCTCGCTGGACGTGCTCGCGCAACACATCGAGCGGCAACTCGCCGTGCAATCGCTGCCAGAATTGCCAAAGCAGATCAGCATCCGCAAGCGCGCGATGCCGCGCGATCGGCATCAGCGCGTGGCGCTCGATGAGCGCATCGAGCCCGTGTCGTTTCTCGTGGGGGAACAGCGCGCGCGACAGCCGCACCGTACAAAGAACATCCGGATTGAACGCGAAGCCGACACGCTTGAACTCGCTGCGTAAAAAGCCTCGGTCAAACCCAGCGTTATGGGCGGCGAATAACCGTCCCTCGAGCCGTTCGAATAGCACCGGTGCAATCGCATCGAACGTCGGCGCCTCGCGCACCATGTCGTCCGTGATCCCGGTGAGTTGTTGAATAAACGGGGGAATCGATTGCTGTGGGTTGACGAGGGTGCTCCACCGCGAAACGCCCGATGGCCCTGCTTCTACGATACCGATCTCCGTGATGCGATGATCGGCGAGCGAACCGCCCGTCGTTTCCAGGTCGACGAAAACGACCGACCCATCGACTGCCGGGCTAGGCAATGCAAAATCTGACATGAAAAAGGCGCTCAGCGACTTGGATGACCGAAGTATGCACCAAGCCTAAAGCGCCCGTGGCCGGCGCCGCGCTCGCTCGACATTCCTCGCGCGGGCTGGCGGCGGCCTTAGCTTCGATGCAATGAGCGGTTAAATCGGACGAATATTGGCCGCCTGCTTTCCTTTCGGCCCGGTTTTCACGTCGAACTGAACGCGCTGATTTTCCTTCAAGGACTTGAAGCCTTCCACCTGGATTTCGGAGAAATGCGCGAAGAGATCCTCGCCACCCTTATCTGCCGTGATGAATCCAAACCCTTTAGCATCGTTGAACCATTTGACGATACCAGTTTCCATAGTACTAATTCCCTCGAAATTTTTAATAGACGGGCAGCGCCCTCCACCGAAATCTCATTCATGCGCGAACAGCGGTCTCTCCACCCGCCGCGTCATGCTAAAGCGTATCCGGCGCTGCTGTTATAAAGGGAACCGCAAGCATTCGTCAAGGAGTTTTTCATTATCTGAACAGTTTTCCGATGCATTATGCATGCTCTTGGAAAAGGGTCCGGGCAACCCGCTTTTAATATTACTTTTGTTGGCCACCCAACTATCAACCCACCCATGTTTTGCTACAAAACCGTTTCTAATGTAAGTATTTATCCGGGTTGCCTATGCTGGATCCCAGTCGGATCATGCATTTGAGGGATTAGCTGGTTGGAGATGGTCATGCTTAGGGTGGAACTGAAGCGCTTATTCGCGAAGTTCGCACAAGCCGCGCGTGCAAAAAATCGGGTCGGTCCAACAGCGCCTGCCACGCTTTTGTATGTGGACCCTTTTTGGCACGGCGATCACTGGCAAAACCTACTAGCGTCGCCGATGGATGCCCGGCACTACGTAATGGAAGATTGGACGCCGCCAACGCAAGAACCTGAAAGCGGCATCGCGTCATCATCAAGAGAGCGGCGCAATCGCCGCGGTCATCGCTGAACCAACAATCTTGCGGCTCATCGCCTGACACGGCTCAGCCACAAAAAAAGAGCGCGGCCGTCGGAGCCGCGCTGACAATGGTTTGGAGACCTCTTTTTCGACACTGCGAAAAAGTCTGCTCTTTCGAGCAGCGCCGTCAGTGTAGCAATGTGTCCCGCCCCGATCATCGACGCACGGAACAATCCTTTATTTCCCTTCGCTCAACAATCTGTCACGGCCTAGCCCTCTATTCCTTGCG
>NZ_DATJJF010000211.1:0-11605 GCF_035492435.1 Trinickia sp. | reverse complement strand
TTTAGGCGCCCACACGCGCTCAGCCGTCCGTGCGCGGGCGCGCTCGACACTGACGATCGGCTGTTCCGTTTGCGGGCGGAACTGCCTTTTGAGGACCCAGCAGAGAACTGTACTTTGCCAACTCATCGCGGCGCGCTCCACAAACAGCGGGAGACAATCGTGGTCATGAAGAACGACCTGCTGCGATCGTACCGTTTGTCGGCGGCGCAATCCAGTCTCGGGCAACGAAGGCCAAAATCGGCTCGTCGCCCATTCTCTTCGTAACGATCAGGCACCGCCTAAGCGGCGCCTTCGTAGACCCGACGTTTCAATAGGACTTTGCTGGCATGAGCTGGCCGCGAATTTCACCACCCGGGTATTTCGCGGTATGGACGTTGACGTACCACTTGCCGGATTCCAGGTCGTTAATTTGCGAGTCGGTCAACGTCGCTTCGCCCTTAAGCTTTCCACTGTCTTTCGCGGCAACATCAATGGGAATCTGGATGCCCGCGTTTTGGCCAACCGGTGCCGGCCCATGGAAGTGGGCCATCGTCGCGGGGCCGGTGAGCTTGTGATAATCGCCCTGCCACGTCAGTTGCTTGCTCGACGTATCGAGCGTCGCCGTTACCTCGCCTGCCCCATGGCTCGTCGTAGGTGGCACTTCGCTCGACGGCGTCATTTGAGCCTTATAGACGACCTGATCGGCAAACGTCACGCCAGTCGCGAGCCCCCACATCAACAAGGCCGCACTCACTTTCCGCATCGCACGCATCTTGTTCTCCTGTCTATAGATGACCTGCGCTTAGCTGGTCCTGCCAAGCGGTGCCAATACTAGAACAAGTTCTTTAATTGCGCTTGTCGACGAGGCGACGACCTTTTCAGCCGTCGGCAAGCGAAAAGTCAGTTGCAGTCTTGCCATGATGGCAGAGCGGGCCGGAATGCAATGTGTGCGCTCAATCCCATTTCGAAAGGCAACAACCGCGTTTGTGCCGCATGCGAGGCTTTTCCGTTTCAGGAAACCCTACACGTCCACCGTGCACGAGCGGCCGCTCAGCGTCTCTTCGCCGCCTCAGCTCCATCCACTGCTGCTGCCTGCGCTGGCGTTGCCTCGCTGGCCGCTACGGTCGGCTCGAAAACGCGTTCGCGGGAACTGACCATCCGCGCATAGGCGGACGATCCACCGTAACTTTTCAGCGCCGCGGCCACGTCCCCCTGAGCCGACTGAATGTAGCCGTGCAGAATGTGCGAGCCCGCCTCGATGTTCGCGGTGACCTTCGTGAGATCAATATGACGCACGAGGTTTCGATGTGCGGCAGGCACGACTTGCATCAGCCCCGTCGCGCCATGCTTGCCATGCGCCTTCTCGCGAAAGCGCGATTCGATCGAGATGACGGCCAGCACGAGCGCGGGTGGTAGCGAGTACTTCGATGCCGATGCGATCACCGCATCCGTGATTTCCTCCGCCTTCGCCCGTGCAACGCCGAATTTCGCTACGAGCAGGCTCGAGATGCGGCGATCCTGCGCCGCAGCCGTCTCGCTTGCGACCGTCTCACTTACAGCAGGGACCGAAGCGGCGAGCGAGATGCTCGGCGCTTCTGACGCGGCCAAAGCTGCGGACGCGCCACTTGCTGACGCGCCGATCGATTCGGCGTCCTGAGCATGAGCACAAGCAAGGACTCCAAAATAAATCAGCAGAGCACGAACGATTCGACTCATGGATCCATAACGGATTAAATTGACCCGCATTATAACGGCGTCATTAATCCGCGTTAAAACCCGAGCCAACCGTCATAATCCGTGCATCGAATGACAGCCGGTGCTAAACAAACAATTCTGTGCTTTGAAGCGGTTGTTTACCCATCACGGGCCGCGACGCCACTAAACCGGGGCCGAGCTATGACGTCGTCGAAGCTAGCGTTCAGACGGCGAAAAAATCGCGCTCAGTCGCACTCGCGCGTGCGTCGCGACGCAGCCAGGGCACCGCGCGGCCGGCCGCCAGCGCGATTCGATCATGCAACGCCGGGCTCGTGAGAACATGGCCCGTGAAGTCACGCTCCGAGGCGAACACGCCGATGGGCAGCGTGAATGCCTGAAAGAAGCTGAAAAGCGGCCGCAATTGATGCTCGATCACAAGTGCATGGCGGTCGCTGCCGCCTGTCGCCGCAAGCAGCACCGGCATGTCGACGAGCGCGTCCTGACGGACGAGATCAAAGAGGTGCTTGAAGAGCCCGGTGTAGGAAGCGCGAAAGACGGGACTTGCAACGACGAGCGCATCGGCCGTCTCGATGGCATTCAGGTGCACCTCGACGTCGTCAGGCACCTGAGTCCGATAAATCGCCCCACCCAGTGCTGGCACAAGCTCGCCAAGCTCGATCAAGTGAATGTCCATCGGCAAGGTGTCGCTTAATGCCGCGAGAATCGCTTCGACGAGCACCAATGTCCGCGAGGGACGCTGCAGCCCGCCGGAAACAGCCACCACGCTGAGCTTCTTATTCATTGGCGTCGATTTGTTGAATTCTGTTGAAAGCTCGTCAGACGGAACATGCCGTGACGAAGGGAATGGGATGGCCTCGATGTCAGGCACTGCCGCGCATCTGCGAATGAGAAGGCTCAACGCTATCCGGTCGCAACACACGCTGCAGCACAACATCCTCGATTACCGCGAATGCCGGTGTGCCGCGCGCCCGGGGCCGTTCGAGCTTCACCTCGCGATCAAGGGCGATGCGCCCCCGCTCGATCAGCAGAATGCGCCCCGCGAGCGCTACTGCTTCGTGCACATCATGGGTAACGAGCAGTGCGGTAAAGCCATACTCGCGCCAAAGCCTTTCGATGAGTTCCTGCATCTCGATTCGGGTCAACGCATCGAGCGCGCCAAGCGGCTCATCGAGCAGCAAAAGCTCGGGCCGATGCACGAGCGCACGGGCGAGTGCCACTCTCTGCCTTTGTCCGCCCGAGAGCTCAGCAGGCCAATCCTCCTCGCGGCCGGCGAGACCGACTTCGTTCAAGGCCCACCGCGCATCGTCACGCGCTGAACTCGGCAAGCCGAGCATCACATTCGCCAGCACGCTTTTCCAAGGTAAAAGGCGTGCATCCTGGAACATGATGCGTGTGCGCGGCTTGGCTCCGGATGCGTCGCTGGGTGACTTCAACATCTGCAACGCCCCATCGTCGGGGGCCTCAAGGCCCGCCACAAGACGCAGCAACGTCGATTTTCCGCAGCCGCTTCGACCGACGATCGCAACGAAGCTCCCCTTTTCAATCGAGAGGTTGAGCCGATCAAGCACGATACGCTCGCCGTAGCGCTTCGAGATCGAACGCAGCGCCACTGCGGGGCCGGCCGTCACGGCTGTAACGGCGGCATCCCCTTCCTCGCCTCTTTCGCTTTCGATGGCATCGATTGTCACCCGGCTCATGCCTTCACCCCCTTCAAGCCGAGGGGACGTTTGACCGTCTTCACCCATTCGGCCGCTTTGTTGCGCCTACTGCGCGGGTGAACCCCACCGCCCGCATAAGCCGGATGCCACGGCAGCAGCCATTTCTCGAGGCCGCGAGCAAACATGTCCGCAAGCTTGCCAAGCGCCGCGTAAAGTAGGATGCCAACGACTACGACGTCTGTTTGCATGAATTCGCGTGCGTTCATCGTCATGTAACCGATCCCCGACTGTGCCGAGATCGTCTCGGCAACGATCAGCATGACCCACATGAGCCCTAACGCGAAACGCACACCGACGAGGATTGAGGGCAACGCCCCCGGCAAGATGACTTGGCGATAGAGCGCAAATCCACGCACACCGTAGCTTTTCGCCATCTCGACGAGATTTGCATCGACGGAGCGGATTCCATGGAACGTGTTCACATAGATGGGAAAAAAGACGCCGAACGCGACGAGAAACAGTTTCGCCTGCTCCTCGATGCCGAACCAGAGGATCACGAGCGGAATCATCGCGAACGGCGGTATGTTGCGAATCATCTGCACCGTTGAATCGAGCGCCACCTCGATCGGCCTGAAGAGCCCCGTGGCGAGCCCAAGCAAGAACCCGACGCTGCCGCCAATCGCGAGTCCACCCAAAGCACGCAACGCGCTAACTTTGACGTTCGCCCACATTTCGCCGGTGCGCATGAGTGCCCACGCTGCTTGGCCGACCACGAGCGGATCGGGTAGGATGCGCGACGAAAGCCAGCCCGCGCGCGCACTCAACTCCCACCCGAGCACCACGAGAGCCGGCACAATCCAGGGTACAACACGCATCGCCAGGGCAGTTCCCCGTTTCATGCCATCGCTCCTTGCAAATCACTTCGTAGTACTAATCAACTTCCCGCATTTCCATTAAGCTTGTGCCGCTTTGGGCAAGTGCGTGTATCCGACGATCTCACCAAACGGCCCCGGCAATGACGAATCGAGACGCTTGCGCACTCCGGCCGGCAGTAACGGAAAGACGAGCTCTGCAAAGCGATAGGCCTCCTCGAGGTGTGGATAGCCGGAGAGGATGAATGTGTCGATGCCGAGATCGGCATACTCAGACATGCGTGCGACGATTTGTTCAGGACTGCCGACGAGTGCCGTCCCCGCCCCCGTGCGCACGAGCCCAATGCCGGCCCACACGTTCGGATAGACTTCGAGTTCAGCGCGACTGCGTCCCTTGCCTCGATTCAATGCGGCCATGCGCCGTTGCCCTTCCGAATCCATGCGAGAGAAATCCGTCTGAGCCTTGGCAACCGTTTCGTCATCGAGGCGGCTGATGAGTCGGTCCGCTTCGGCCCATGCGTCACCCTCGGTCTCGCGCACGATCACATGAAAGCGAATCCCGAACTTGATTTGGCGCCCCTTGGCCAACGCCTTGGCGCGCACGTCGGCGATCTTGGCCTCAACGGCATCGGGCGGCTCGCCCCAGGTGAGGTAGGTATCGATGTGCGAAGCGGCAATGTCGTGCGCAGCACCTGATGACCCACCGAACCATAAGGGCGGATGCGGCCGTTGCAACGAGGGGTAAAGCAGCTTGCCGCCCTTCGAAGTCAGATGACGGCCCTCGAAGTCGACTGTCCCACCCTCATGCGCTGTCCTGAAGTGATCGCGCCAGATCGTGAGAAACTCGTCTGTGATCTGGTAGCGCGCGTCATGATCGACAAAGACGCCATCGCCTTCCAGCTCCACGGGGCCGCCGCCGGTCACCACGTTGATCAGCAGCCGGCCGTTGGATAGCCGATCGAACGTCGCCGCCATGCGAGCGGACAAGGCCGGTGAGCTCAAGCCCGGCCGTACCGCGATGAGGAATTTGAGCCGCTGCGTCGCCGCGATAAGACTCGATGCCACCACCCAAGCGTCCTCGCACGAGCGGCCTGTCGGCAAAAGCACGCCTTCGTAGCCAAGAGTATCCGCTGCGACGGCGACCTGCTTGAAGTAGTCGTAGGTGGCGGCACGCGCCCCTTCCGACGTGCCCAGGTAGCGAGAGTCGCCGTGGGTGGGGATGAACCAGAAAACCTTCATGCGACGCTCTCCACTTTCACGCAAACCACTGTGCGTTCTTGACATTGATGGACTTGGGGATCAGCTTCAACTGGCTGAATGTGTCGGCGATCGTTTGCTGCGAAGCCAGTACCTTATCGGAGGTGCGAGCAACGCCATATGACGCACGGCGGGCCGCCACCTCGACGATGCTTGCGTCGAGACCGACCAGAGGCGCCAGCTCTTGCGCGACCGCTGCCGGGTTTGCTATGGCCCAGGCATCCGTCGATACAAGTTCGCCGAGCACTGCCTGAACGAGTTGTGGCGTTGCCGAAGCGAATCGCCGAGCTGCGAGATAGAACTGCGTGTTGTCGACGAGGCCTGTTCCATCGGCAACGATGCGCGCGCCAACCTGTTTCTCGACCGCCGCAAAATAGGGATCCCAAATGGCCCACGCGTCGACACTACCTTGCGTGAAAGCGGCACGTGCATCGGCGGGCGCGAGGTACACAGGATTAATGTCGGCATAATCCAAACCCGCATGCTTCAATGCACGCACGAGCAAATAATGGACATTCGATCCCTTGTTGAGCGCGATCTTCTTGCCACGCAGATCGGCGAGCGAGCGGATCGGCGAGTCATGCGGTACGCCAATAGCCTCAGAGGACGGCGCAGGGGGTTCATTGCCGACATAAACGAAATCGACGCCCGCCGCCTGCGCGAAGATCGGCGGCGTCTCACCCACGGTACCGAAATCGATGGCACCAGCATTGAGCCCTTCGAGCAACTGTGGGCCGGCAGAAAACTCTAACCATGAAACGGACACGCCCTCTTTCGCGAGGCGCTTTTCAAGCGTTCCACGCGCCCTGAGCATCACCAGGGTGCCATATTTCTGATAACCGATTCGCACCGTTCTCGCCGATGTACTCTGGGCTTGTGCGGCCTGCCCGTATCCGACTCCCCGTGCTCCGACGGCGAGCGCGGCGCAGCTCATAGCGGTCATCTTTAGCCAGTTGCGGCGAGCAGGTTCGCGTAGTTGCTTGTTTTTAGATGGCATGAGTTTTCCACGACGTCATTCGACGCCTTAGATTCGAATTGATTAGGTATGCAAAGCGAACAGGATGGAGCCTGGTTCGATCACAAACCGCGCATGCCAGTCTAGAAAGGCTGGCTGGTCGTGAGAACCATTGTTTTCAGCTTTGCTCTTGCCAGATCGTCATATGGCAAAACCATGGAAAACAAAGAAGCAACAGGAAAAAGTGTTGTCGTGGGGGGGATGGTCGCTAAATCGCCTGCGTCTTGTCTTGCACAAGACGAGTTCAGACACGCGGGACGAATTAAGGCACCGCAACATGCGCGATGCGCAATACCATCAAAAGCAAGCGATGTGTGTGCCGTCTTCGATGACGAACGAGGTGACTCAAGCCTCATTGCCGATCCCACGTGCGCAGCGAGATAGCGACTCGCTGCGCACGAAATTGCCGGCCGCCATTTCGCATCACATCGTTGCGGTGGAGCCGCAACCGCAGGACTCGCAAGTGCGCTATTCGCTGGTACCTGGTGTCACGGATATCGCGAGTGCCTCGGTATATACCACCTCCACCTGATCGCCCTTCTTCACATTCTTCAACTGCGCGGGGTCTTGCACCAACACATCAACGGTGTTGCCTTGAGGCCCCCTCACTGTAACGGTTTGCGTTTTTGCATTAACCCCGGTGACATCTGCCATCACCGTTACCTCCCGACCAACCATCCCTCCGGGTTTGGCCCCGGGAGCGGCGCGCTCTTCTATCTCACTCTCCGTTTTGGAACGCGGGCCGCTAGTCCTCTTGAGACTAAGCGACACCGCTTGTGTGTATTGAGCGGTGACGATGTCGCCGATCTTGAGTTGATCGAAATTGCGAGCCTCCTCGCCCACCTGAAGATGCACCACCCTGCCTTTCCCGGTCTTGAGCTCAACAGTGCGCGTCTCCCGCTCGATACCCACCACCGTGGCCCTGAGCGTGGTCCTTCCCACGACAGTGGCACTTCCCGGTTCTCGGGTCACATCCACTGAGCTTTGCGCTTGAGCCCATGCGGGACATGCCACCATGGCGACGGCGGCCATGAACACGAACTTTTTGATCTTCATCTGCGCGCTCCTTGGATATGCCGGTTGCGTTGCGGCTGAGTACAGCTATCGTGTGAGGAACCTTCACCAGTCAAGCCGGACTTTGATGCCACTGCAGGTTCCTACAGCAGAGCAGTAGCCAGAAGTCTCACCGCGAGAGGCTAAGCATTGACTCCCGAACGCGCCATCGGACCTTGGGCCTACTGAGGGCGATTTACCCGAGATGCCCCGATCCAGGCGGTCGAAACTCGTGACGGCCAATTCGATCATGCGCCCCTCTTCTCACCGCGTAGTCATTCTGTCCGACGATTACGCGCGATCGTCGGATATGACGCTCCCGTCAGTTGCGGCGCACACCCTTTATTGGTTGCGAATTAAGTACGGCTAACGCTGAAGGCAGCTCGCGCCAGCACACTCGGGAGTCATCGGGTAACGATCGAGGTGGCCCCATTCCATCGGAATAGAGATATTGCCGAGGCCACGGAATAATCGGTGCGCCGCGCCCGTTAAAGCGTCGAATGACTGTGGACAACGTTTCGCTTCGCCACGGTCGATCACGATCAATAGGGAGATCGCAATGAAATTGCGCAGCATTTTTTCTACAGTTTTTCTGATGACGATGCTCGCCATATCGACGTTGTCACAAACGGCTTGCTCGTCGCCTGATGATGGGTCAGCGTCGTCGAGCAGTTCAGGCAGCTCGAGTGGTGGCGGCTATTGAAACGAGTGATGAATTTGACATCGACTGAGTGGACTTCGAAGCCGAAGTGATTTCCGGGCTTCCGCTTCTGCGACGTTACGCACGTGCGTTGACGGGAGACCCCGCATGGGCCGACGATCTTGTCCAGGATACGGCGGAGCGCGCGCTCGTGCGTCATAGGGCGTTTCGCGCGGGCACCAACCTGCGCGCGTGGCTATTCACGATTCTCAGGCACATCTACATCGACCAGTTGCGCGCCCGGCGTGAGATCGCCGTAGACGAAGACGCCGCGCCTTGGCGAAGCCTGGAAGCCCCACGCACGGAGGTTGACGCTCTGGTATTGCGTGACGTGCAGGAGGCGCTTTACCACCTTCCTGTCGAGCAGCGCGAGGTGATTCTCTTGATAGGTGTCGAAGAGTTGACGTATCAGGAAGCGTCGGCAGTACTCGGGGTGCCGATCGGGACGGTGATGTCTCGGCTGTCGCGGGCTCGCGAGCATATGAGAATCTTGCTCGCCGGGGAGGCTTGCCCGAAGTCAGCCACGCTCAAAGTAGTAAGAAAAACGCCATGAACAGTGACCGCCGCAATCCCGATCCCCCGGAGCGCCTCGACTTGCAAACGCTGTCCGCGTTCATCGACGGGGAGCTCCCTCCAGCAGTACAGGCCGCCGTTCGTGCCGGCCTGGAGCGTGATCCGGATGCCAAGATGCGCGTCAATGCGTGGCGAGCCCAAAACGCGGCGCTCAAAGTGCTTTGCGGCGACCTCGACAAAAATGCGTCGCTCGTAGTGCTGCGCAAGCGCACTTCACGGCTGAAGCACGTTGCCATGGCAGCAGGCTGGCTTGCTGCAGGCATCACTTTGGGCGCGACGATGGGCAGTTTGCTGCCACGCGTTTTTGAGGATGCGCACGAATCGGCCACATTCGCACACCGCGCCGACATCGCCTACGCTGTTTACGCGCCCGAAGTGAGGCATCCGGTGGAAGTCGGTGCGCACGATGAGACACAGCTGATCAGTTGGTTGTCGAAGCGGCTTGGACGGCCCGTCTCGATCCCTTCGTTGCAGGAGTACGGCTATACGCTCGTCGGTGGCCGATTGCTGCCGGGCGAAAAAGGGCCTGCCGCACAGTTCATGTACGAAAGCCGGCAAGGGGCGCGACTTACGCTCTATGTCGTGCGGACATCAACCGGTGAGATGGCGTTTCAGCACCTGCGCGATGATGAGAGGATCACCTTCTACTGGGCCAGCGACCACCTCGGTTATGCGCTATCGGGGCCAAAATCCGAAGCGAAACTTCGAGAGATTGCCGCTGACGTATGCAGCTCGCTGGGTGGGCGGCCGCAGTCATGGTCGGATTAGTCGTCTGACTTGCGGCAGTGAAAGCGTTGCCCATGACGCTGCAACATACGTAGGGCCGCCGGAGCGATAACGGCGATGAACGTTCTTCCTCCGAACTTATCCGAGGCACGGTTTCGTCAGGCACTCGGCGAGCTTGGCGCCATCGTCGGACGCGCGCAGGTCCTCGAAGCCGTCGACATTCTCGCAGGTTACGCCGATCCTTTTGCGCCGGGCCCCCAGCAACAACGCTTTATGACGTCGGCGGTCGTGTTGCCGGCTTCGGTCGACGAAATCCGAGAAATCTTGCGCGTGGCGCGCGCGTACCAACTGCCGCTCTGGCCCGTCTCCACCGGCCGCAACTTCGCATATGGCGGTGCAGCGCCGCGTTTGTCCGGCTCGGTCGTGGTGGATTTGAAGCGGATGAACCGCGTGCTCGAGATCAATGAATCGCTTGCCTATGCGCTCGTCGAACCTGGCGTCACGTATTTCGATTTGTATGCCTATCTACGTGAACACGGTTTGAAGTTGTGGATCGACCCTGCTGCGGCTGGGTGGGGCAGCGTGACCGGGAACGCGCTCGAGCGCGGCTTTGGCTACACGCCGTACGGCGATCACGCTGCGATGCAGTGCGGAATGGAAGTGGTACTCGCCAATGGCGACGTCGTACGCACGGGGATGGGCGGAATCGAAATCGGCACCACCTGGCAGCTTTACAAGCCCGGCTTCGGGCCTTCGTACGATCCGATGTTCATGCAGTCCAACTTCGGCATCGTGACTAAGCTTGGGATAGCGCTCATGCCAAGGCCAGCTGCCTATTTGCTCGCGCAAGCGCGGTTTAGCCATGAATCGGACCTTGAAACCATCGTCGAGATTCTTCGGCCATTCAAGTTGGACGAAACGATTCGCGGCCACGCAGTCATCGAAGGCGCTGTTCGCTTCGCGGCCAGCATCGGTCCGCGTACTCAATGGTACGAAGGCAGCGGGCCGATGCCCGAGGCGGCGATAGCCGCGATGATCAAGCGGCTTGGCATCGGCCACTGGAACTTGCGCTTCGGGTTGTACGGCGCAAGCGAAGTCATTGAGGCGCAATATGCGATCGTTCAGCGCGCATTCTCCCGCGTGCGCGGCGCCGAGATTGAGGCAAGGCGCTACGCCGGAGATGCGGAACCGGTGGCTGGCGGCGACCGCAATATGGCGGGCATTCCGACCATGAGCGCCTTTCGTATGCTCGATTGGCGCGGCGGGTCGGGCGCACACGTCGATTTTTCGCCGATCTGCCCCTTCACGGGCCGCGACGCGATGCGGCAATATCTGGTTGCCAAAACACGTATGACCGAATACGGCTTTGACTATTACGGCGGCTTCACGGCGGGCACGCGTTATCTTCATCACATCGTGGCAACGATATTCAATCGCGACGACGCGCAGCAAACGGATGCGGCCAGTGATTTGCTGCGCGTCTTGATCAGCGACGCACGCGCTGCAGGGTATGGCGAATATCGCGTGCATCTTGCCTATATGGATTTCGTGGCGGCGCAGTACGATTTCAACAACGGCGCGTTACTGAGACTTTCCGAAACGATCAAAGACGCGCTCGATCCCGACGGCATTCTTGCTCCGGGCAAATCGGGCATCTGGCCGCGCGCGTGGCGTAGCTACCGAGGCTATACGTAAAGTGGCGGGCAAGCATGGCGATTGACGCCAGCAACACACAAGTGCCGCGTCAAGGTAGAGCGATATGAACCGACGCCTCTTTATCCAAGCGAGTGCAGGCCTGGCTGCAAGCGGATGGTTCGGGCGCGCGTTAACGACACCCATGCATGATGCAGAAGCAGCACCGCCTATCGCTATTGTCGATCCTTCGCTGGTGCAAAGCGTGCAATGGGCCTACGCAGTGGCACGTAAGGGAGCGCGTGTCATCGCGTGCGGCGACGACGTGGCTGACCTCTGGTACGCATTACTGGCACGCGTAGGCGCTCCCATCGTTGGTGCGTTACGCCCCTCCGATGTCTTCGTGTTGAAGCATCTCATGAAA
>NZ_DATJJF010000210.1:0-9216 GCF_035492435.1 Trinickia sp. | reverse complement strand
ATCGGTTGCCGAGCTCGAAGTTGACGCCGCGCTCGGCAACGGCGGTCTGGGGCGTCTTGCCGCCTGCTTTCTCGATTCGATGGCGACGCTGGCCATTCCGGGCTTCGGCTATGGCATCCGCTACGACTACGGCATGTTTCGCCAGTTGATCGTCAACGGTGAGCAAGTGGAAACGCCCGATTACTGGCTGCGCCCTGGCAACCCTTGGGAGTTTCCTCGCCCGGAGGTTCAATACCTCGTGCATTTCGGAGGACGGACGATTCAGCGCGAGAGCGGTGTGGAGTGGGTCGAGACCGAGCACGTCAACGCCATGGCTTTCGACACGGTGATACCGGGGTACGGGACAAGCGCCACGAATACTTTGAGGCTGTGGTCGGCGCGCGCAACGGAAGAACTCAATTTGTCCGCGTTCAACCAAGGCGACTATCGGCGCGCCGTGGAGGCGAAGGAGCGCTCGGAAAATGTGTCGCGCCTGTTGTATCCCGACGATTCGACGCCGGCGGGCCGCGAGTTGCGTCTACGCCAAGAGTACTTTTTCGTTTCGGCGTCCATGCAGGACATTATTCGCCGCTATCAACGCACGCACAGCACGTTCGGACGATTCGCCGAAAAAGTGGCGGTCCATTTGAACGACACACATCCCGTGCTTGCGATTCCCGAGCTCATGCGGTTGCTCGTGGACGTGCATCACGTGCCATGGGAGCGTGCCTGGAAGATTGTGCATCAGGTGTTCTCTTACACCAATCACACGCTCATGCCCGAGGCACTCGAAACGTGGGACGTCGACATGCTTGCCCGCCTGTTGCCCCGGCATCTCGAGATCATCTTCGAGATCAATGCGAACTTTTTGAAGGAGGCCAGCGAGCGTCTCGGCCACGACGTCGATGTGATTCGGCGGATCTCGCTCGTTGATGAGTTCGGCCAACGCCGTGTGCGAATGGCGCACCTAGCGATTGTTGCGAGCCAGAAAGTCAATGGCGTATCGAAGCTGCATTCGCAGCTGATGGAGCGCGAGTTCTTCAGCGACTTTGCGCGCATGTTCCCGGAGCGCTTCACGAATGTGACGAACGGCATTACGCCGCGGCGATGGCTAGCTCAAGCGAGCCGACCGCTATCCTCGCTCATCGATGCGCGCATCGGCGCCGATTGGCGCCGCGACCTGTGCGAGCTGGGAAAGCTGCGCGAACTGAAGGACGATCCCTCGTTTGCGACGGAATTTCGCGCGGCCAAACGCCGCAATAAGATTCGCCTTGCGCATTTCCTCATGCATGACATCGGGGCATCGATCCACCCAGATGCGCTCTTTGACATGCAAGTCAAACGCATTCACGAATATAAACGGCAGCTGTTGAACATCTTGCATGTCATCGTCCGCTATAACCGCATCCGCGCGCACCCCGAGTATGACTGGGTGCCGCGTGCCGTTATCTTTGCGGGCAAGGCGGCCTCAGCTTACAAAATGGCCAAGACGATCATCAAGCTGATCGGCGACGTCGCCGCCAAGGTCAACAGCGACCCACTCATTGGTGACACGTTGAAGGTCGTGTTCGTCCCGAACTACGGAGTAAGCCTGGCCGACCTCATGATCCCCGCAGCGGACCTCTCCGAGCAGATTTCGATGGCCGGCACGGAGGCCTCAGGCACAGGCAACATGAAGCTCGCGCTCAATGGCGCGCTCACGATTGGAACGATGGATGGTGCCAATATCGAAATTTCCGATGCGGTCGGCCGCGAGAACTTGTTCATTTTTGGGCTGACGGCGCAGGAGGTTGGCGATTTGCGCGCCTCGGGTTATCGACCGAGGCAGCTTTACGAAGAGAACGCGGAGTTGCGGCTCGCGCTCGATCAGATCCGCACAGGGTTCTTTGCCGACGGTGACTCGCATCGCTTTTCCGACATTTTTCATACGCTCGTCGATTGGGGCGATCACTACATGGTGCTGGCCGACTTTGCTGCATTCCTCGCGGCGCAGGACGAAGTGGACGCGCGTTTCCGCGACCCGCGCGCGTGGACGGCGAGTGCTATCGAAAACGTGGCGGGAATGGGCCGCTTTTCGTCAGATCGGTCTATTTCAGACTATGCGCGCGACATCTGGCATGTGAAGCCGCTCGAAGCAAGCTGACGGAAACGATGGCTTCGGCGGCGTTGTGTCGCGGCGAACGAGATCTTAGCGGGCTGCGAGCATCGCGCGCAAAGCTCGCTCGACACGGGTGAGGAACTCGGCGTCGGTGCTCGACACGGCTTCGCGCTCGCCATTGGGCGTTTTCACGAAAAGCCGGAACATCACGTCCTGCGTACGCCATGCGAGCCCGCCCACGACAATCAGCATTATGCCGAGCGCGAGCGCCGCGCCTGATCGACCTACGACGCCGGCAACGGCTGCCGCCGCGCCAATCATTGCGATCGAAATTGGCAATGCCTTATTTTTTTCCGTTGTGACAAGGCGAATCTCTTGAATATCGCGCAAGGGGAACGATTGACCACCTGCACTCAGGCTGTTGCGCGTGATCATGACCCCGCGGTCGTTAAACGTGTTTTCCATCGAAAGTGACATGTACGTTACGCTTGATGGGGGACAAGCGTAACAGAGCGTGTGATCTTATTGAAGCGCAAGCGTGAAAGAGCCGCAGGGAAGAGACTCCGAAGCGGCGATATCAGGCTCAAGCTGATTCAAGGCGTGAGTCGGGCGTGCGAGGGAAGATCACTCGCGCGTCTCGTCATAGTAAACACGCCCGGGCACATGTGAGGCGACGAGGCGTGCGATCTCAGAATCCGTCATCTCCGCGGGGACGATGCACCGGTGTGAAGGGGCATCCGTCGCCAGCGTCCATTCAACGAGCCGATATGTCCGGCCCCATGGGCGTTGCACGGGCGTCGACACACGGCAACTCCGGACGGGCAACGCATGCTCGCGCTTGAGCATGCCGCGCAAATGCTTGAAGACGGCATCTTCGGTCATCGCCATTTTTCCGCTTTAAAACGCCGCAAATTGGCGCCGATCAAGTAATGAAGGGAAAACAAAAGGGCAAAAAAGATGCCGCCGATGCTCCGGCGGCTAACAGGGGTGGTACGTCGCCATCATTGCAGTCCAAGATTAAGCCAGACTTAAACAAATAGGCATGCCACGGCATTCCAGCGTGCATCACCAGAATGAGATAAGTGCATGAAAACAAAGGATTTAGGAGTTGCATCGTGTGCCATCAAGTAACACTGTGTCACATATCTGATTGGTAGCTAGACTGGTAGCTACGTACGCAGGAATGATGATCCTCACATTAAGAGAGGTCATCATGCCGCGCCTACATCACGCTCTGGACGATATGCAACTGCGCCGCTGGCTGGCCGCGAAAGAGGCGATTACGCGCGCCGATGGCGATGGCCTGACCTTCACGCTGTCGGAGTTTGGGACCGCCACTTGGGTGCTGCGCTATAGCCGCGGCATGCGCCGGCGTGAGTTGACCTTAAGCAACTACCCCGACATGAGTCTAGCGGAAGCGCGCAAGCGAGCTCGCGCTGAGCGTGTGCAGATCGATAATGGGAAAGACCCGGCTGCCGACAAGAAAACCGAAAAGGCGCGGGCGCGCGAGACGATGACGGTCAGCCAGCTGTGCGATGACTATCGCGAAAAGCAATTTCCCAGTCTGGCAAAAAATTCGGTCGACGTGTACGCGGGACTCATCGAGAAAGTGATCCGGCCGCGCATCGGTTCACTGGAAGTGACGAAGGTTCTCTCCGCCGATCTCGTCTCGATGGTCGAAACCGACCGAGGCCACCGAAACGCAAGCGCGTCATGTTACAGCGGGACGAACTCGAGCAACTGTTACCGAACATCGACGAACTGATCGGGCGTCAGATGGCCTGAAGTTCTGCGTCTTGCTGGCGACCTGCGTGCGGACCATTGAACTCGTGACGGCGCGCAAGCCCTTGATCGATCTCAAATCGCTTCTTTGTTTTTGTCTGTCGGCTTCGCGTTCTACCTGATTTTCATCGTTTCGCAATTCGGAGACATCGGTAATGACTCTCCAGGCTTTGTTGGTGAAGGCAATGGCGATGCGGAGCACCCGCCGAGCGTCAGCGCGCTCCGCGTCGTGACGTCGCCGGCGCTCGAAATGATTTTGGAGAAAGACGACTCCAAAGGCTCCTGCAATAGCGATTGTGGACGCGGCCGCTTGTGCGAACGACAACCAATCCCCGTGGTGCCAGCTCATGCGTGAACTCCCGATATTGTTTTCCGGCGCGATGGTACGGGCCATTCTCGACGGCCACAAGACGCAGACGCGGCGCCCGATCAAAGGCTTCGCACTCGACCTGCTGCAGCCCGGAAACTTCACAGCCGAGTTCGTGGCGCTGCCGGAGAACGGGAATAGCCCGTATGGCTACGCTGGCGACCATTTATGGGTCAAGGAAACCTTCGTCGCATTCGGCCGCTGGGAGACACGCTACAGCGACAAGAAAAAGCGCAACGAGTGGCGCTTCGTCGACCTGACGCTCGAAGCTGGCTTCTCATACCGCTTCGACGGCGCTGATCCTGATGCGCGCCGCTGTGCCGGCGCCGCCCCGACATGGCGTCGCCGACCATCGATTTTCATGCCGTGCGCGGCATCCCGCATCACACTCGAAGTAACCGGCGTGCGCGTCGAGCGGTTGCAGGATATCACCGAGGCGGATGCGATCGCCGAAGGCGTAACGATCGAGGATCGGCACAAGATCGGGTACTGCTCCGGCGCGACGCGGCCACCAAGCATTCGCGCGTACGCGGAACTTTGGGACAGCCTCAACGCCGCGCGCGGCTATCCGTGGGATGTCAATCCGTGGGTGTGGGTAATCGAGTTCAAGCGAATTTGACCGATGGAAGCAGCAGCACAACGCATCATTGCGAAAACGAAGGAACTGTGGGGCGTCCGATAACTTCGTTGATCCCTTCGGCCACGCCCGCATCCTTCGCTTTCGTGCGGAAAGCCTTATCGGTGATATTCGCGCTTGGCTCCTGCGCCTGCAATGCGTCGCAGATTTCCCAAACTCTTTTTGTGGCTCTAGCCGCCCGCATTTGCGGAGGGATACCCCCCTTTTTGTCGCGCCGCGAGAGCGGTTGATATCGAACACAGGATTCATAGGAGGATAGGGATGGCCACCACGCTCCCGAAGTTGCACCGCATCAACGACGTTGCCGCCGCACTCGGCGTCTCGCGCCAAACCATCTATCGCATGGTGCGCCGCGGCGTGCTGACACTGGTCAAGATCGGCCCGAACTCATCCGGCATCACGGACGCCAGCGTCCAGCGGCTGGCTGGTAGCCAGCATGGTAGCTAGGGCCGATTTTTAAATGGTTCCATCTCGCAAAGCCATGCCGGATAAGGCGGGAAGTTTTTTCAAGATAAGCCAGACGTAAAAGGGTGACGTATCATCGTGCCTCGCCGCGTGCTATCGAAAGTCGATAACCCCTTGAGAACAACGGGTTTATGCGTGACGTGGCGTACTCGCGTGTATCACTGTGTTGCACATTTCGTTGGTAGCTACGGATGCATCCATAATTGGCCCCATCCTTAAATGAGGTCAATGCCGCGCCTACATCACGCTCTGGACGACATGCAGCTTCGCCGCCGGATGGCCGTGAAGGAGCCGATTACGCGCGCGGTTGCAGCCGGCCCGCTTCAGCGGCCGGAACGCCGAGGGCGAGTTGCTTTGGATCTGCTTGGGCTTCGACGGATCGACTAACTGGCCGATGCAATGGATTGGGGAAGAGATTGACGCGCCGCCCATGGCGGGCTAGGACGCTCGACCGGCAGCGATACTGCCGTGAATCCTGGCTGTCACTTCTTCCTCCGTCGCCCGATTACGGCTATCACACAGCCGGTCGTGGCGTAGACGATCGACACCCCGATCGCGAGGATGCTGAATGCAAGCAGGCAGCGCGCCATGATTTCCGGCAGGATTTCGCCTAACAGGCTTCTCATGAATCATCCTTTGCCTGCTTGGACGTGAGGGGAAGTGGAGCGGCGGAAGCATGGCGACACCGATCCTACGATGGCGCTGCAAAATCCCGTTTGATCTGTGTCAACGCTCCGGCAACCGCCTGCATATGCCGTCCTCGCTAACCCATAACTACCTCGCTGGCTTGATATCCCGTAGCCGCATCGATTTTTTCCGCCGAATCCCTGCTTATCAGCAGGGGATTGGTATGACACCAGATGAGCAGTCATGCTTGGCTCTTCGCGCGGGTGTGTCGAGTGGCCGCGACTGTGATCAAGCCGACAGGAGGCTCCCGGATCGATAGGCTGTCGTTCCCGCGATGCGGCCGATCTCCATGCCGGTCGTCGCAAAGCGCGTTCGATGACGCGTGTAGAGCACGCCCGCTATCGTGTTCTTGATCGTGACGACGCGATCGGTCAGTGGGTCGATCACGTCGGCAACATCCTGCCCCGCTTCGAGCCGAACGCCTGTTGGCACATGAAAGACGAGCACACCTGACATCGGCGAAACGAGCGGCTCGCTACCGGCGAGCGGCGTCGGTGCAGACTGAAGCGGCGGCATGACGGATGGCCTGCCGTCGATGATGCCGCGATACGTCAGATAATCGACGATGGCCTGCGCATCATGCTCCGCATGCTGGTAAGAGACGTCGCTTTGGCCACGCAGCTCGACGGTGACCGAAACCGATCCATTCGGAATCGGATAGCGATCGCCGTAACGCGCACGCAGTTCAGACCAGCAAAAGCTGTGGATTTCGTCGAACGGGTTGCCGATCGAGTTGAGCGCGAGCAACGATGCCTGGGCGCCAAGATAGCGGGCAAGCGGTTCGACGTCGGCCCAGAGGTCCGGGTTGGTGTAGAGATGCAGGGCGGCCTCGAAGTCGCAATGCAAGTCGAGGACGATGTCGGCGTCGTACGAAAGACGCTGTAAGGCAAGACGCAGCGATTCCAGTTCCGTGCGCGGCGTCTCTTCGTCGAGCGCTTCGCGCATCGCTGCACGGACAGCTTGGAGATTGTCCGTTGCGTCGTCCGTAAGCTGTGCTTCAACGCGCGGGATCACGAGTGAAGTGAGATCGTAGAAGTTACGGTTGAAGTTGTGCGCCGTATTCGCTTCGAAGCGGCCGATCAATTGGCCTAGCAAGTGCTGATTGAGACCGATCGGGTTGGCGACGGGTACAACGACGATCTCGCCGCGTAGCTTGCCGGCCGCCTCCAGCCCGGCGAGCTTGCGGCGCAGCGCCCAGGAAACGAGCATGCCTGGCAATTCATCCGCATGAAGCGATGACTGAACGTAGACCTTCTGCGCGCCGCTGCCGTAATGGAAGCTCTGCAAGCGTCGCTCAGTGCCTAACGCGGGGGAAGTCAACGGATGGGTCTTGATTTGCATAGGGCTTGTGCCGCGTATCTGAAGGGGCGGGAATGCAGTAAAAAAACAAAGCGGGGCATTCGATTGTACGTTGCGTGAACGTATGCAAAAAGGGCTTCGCTCAGTGCGAAGCCCTTCATCAAACGAAATGCCGCCGTGAGCGGCTCATTGTCGAGGATGCTCAGGTGGGGGATTTCGGCGAAATGTCGAAATCAAAGTACTTTTTCTCGATGGCCTTGTAGGTGCCGTCTTTCATCATGCCTTGGATTGCCTTATCGATGTCTGCCTTAAGCTCTTTGTCGTCTTTGCGCAGACCGATGGCGGCGGCACCGCTCGGGATTGCCTCGCCAATTTGCTGGAAGCCTGCACCGCGCGGCGTCTTCAAGAAGCCGAGGTCGGCTTGCACTTTATCCTGCAGCGCGGCGTCGAGCCGGCCCGACATGAGGTCCTGATAGACCTGATCCTGGTTCTGATACGAAACGACATTGACACCGTTCGGCGCCCACTTCGTTTTCGCGTATGTTTCCTGGGTCGTTCCCTGTTCGACGCCGACTGACTTGCCCTTCAGTGAGTCCGCCGTCGGGCTCAAGGCTGAGCCCTTCTTTGCGACGAGCGCCGTCGGCGTATCGAAAAGCGGGTCCGAGAAGGCGATTTGCTCCATACGTTGCGGCGTAACTGTCATCGACGAGAGGACGCCGTCAAATTTTTTCGCCTTCAACCCTGGAATCAGCCCGTCAAAGTCATTTTCAACCCAAACGCACTTTGCGTTTAACCGCTTGCAGATCTCATTGCCGAGGTCGATATCGAAACCGACTAGTTTGCCGTCCGGGGCCTTCGATTCGAACGGAGCGTAGCTTGCATCGACGCCGAAACGGATCTGCTTCCATTCTTTTGCTTGCGCAACACCTGCGGAAACGGCGAGCGCTGCAATGGATAAGGCCGCGATTATTTTCTTCACGTTGACTCCTCGAAGCGGTTAGTGGCAGCCCGAACGCAGCTGTGCCGCATGGGCCAGTGGCTTTGTCGGCTATCGGCGTCAGCCGGCAGCGCGGCGGACAGCATACCAAGCCAAAATCATCGCAGCGCTAGTGAAATACCCGATGGCGTAAAAATGCAACGTTTCTTTGAAAACGGTTTTTCAAAAAATCTTATCGACGGATGTAGTAGTACTGTTCTCAATGAGGACCTTGAGGCATAACGACGAACGCGTTAAGGGCTCTACCCGTTGCACAAAAGGATTCGCGTTGCCGCCAGTACTGTGCGACTGTGTCGCCGGTGTCAGATGGAGGCAGTGAAGTCTTGGCCGCAACCGTAGTCACGCATGCGCGTTTTCGGGAGTCGCCGTCAACTTGACGCCCAGCGCATGCAGTAGCTTGAAAACTGTATCGAGCTTTGGCTTTGAACCGGGGGCAAGTGTCTTGTATCGACTCTCCCGCCCTACACCCGCATCGGCGGCCACCTTGGCCATTCCGCGGGCCTTAGCAACGTCAGAGATTGCAGCCATGAGCAGATCCGCGTCGCCGTGTTCGAGAGCCGCGTTAATGTATTCGGCGGTCGAAGTAAACCTCTGCGGCCGGCTTCCGCGCCTGTGTGGGGTCGATGCCGGCGCAGATCGTCGCGCGAGACACTCCGAGCGTTTGCATCCCCGGCGCGAAAGCAAGATAAGGCTCGGCGTAGGTTTCAGCGTAGGTTTCTCGACGGAGCCTTGCCAGTAATGACTCAAATCCCCCCGACACAAAGGTATTTGATGACGAGATACTCATCAATGCCGTAATGCGATCCTTCTCGGCCGAGGCCGGATTGCTTCACGCCACCGAACGGTGCGACTTCGTTCGAGATGATGCCCGTATTGATGCCGACCATCCCGTATTCGAGTGCTTC
>NZ_DATJJF010000209.1:0-15606 GCF_035492435.1 Trinickia sp. | reverse complement strand
GCCGTCGTCGGCTTCGAAGACGATCGCCGTCGCCGCACCGCGCCCTGCTTCCACGTGCCGGTCCAGGCAGTTGTACGACGCGTTGAGCTCGCCGTCTTCGAACCAGGTGTAAAACGGCGCGTTCGACTCGTCGAGCACCTTTGTGAACGGCTTGCGCCAGCTCAGCGTCTCGCGTGCAAGCCTCGCCCAGAAGCCGTCGTAATCGCGCTCGGCCTCCGCCATCAGCGCGCGGTACGCATCCATGCCCGAAATCGCCGCCTGTGCCTGTAATTGCGCAGGCGGCGCAAAGACACGGCTCTCGTGAAAGACCGATTCGATAGTGCTCACTGTCTCCTCCTAGTTTTCAATAAGAGACCGGAACCACGGCCCGCCCGCGCATCGTCTACGCAACGCTGCGCTGCCCCAACCTCCTCAGAACATCACAACATCACGACAACAGCATCTGGAACCAACTCCCCACATCGCCTTCCCCCAACCTTACTCTTACCGGTCTGCCATGCACGCTTGTTGCTCGATTCGATGGCGGCGGACGCCACACGCGGCGGGCCGCGTTTCAATCAGGAGGTTTCCATGGCCCACAGTCCAAGTGCTCAAGAACCGCTGCAGTCTTCGGTGGACCAGACCAACCCGACTGACGACGAGACGCCCCCAAGCGAGGAGGACCAAGACGAGGAAGAGCAAGAAGAAGACGACGAGGGCACCATCGTTCGTTAAGCCGAAGTTCGGGAGGACGACATGTCCGAAGTCCCCCCTTCGTCGGATAACGACAAAAGCTGAACGTAAATCGCATCGCATCTCATCGATGACGGCGCCGCGGCAATTCCCGCACTTGATGGTTCCGAACAACACGCGGCGCCAACAATCGTTCGTACACCGAAACATATTCAACCGCCATGCGCGCTGAAGTAAAGCGCGCCTCGAATGCTGCGCGGCAACGCCGGCGGCTTAACACGTCGATGCGAGTCACGGCCTGCACGGCATCGTCGACGTTGTCGACAATGAAGCCCGTCACCCCGTCCTCGACGATCTCAGGCACGGCACCGCAGCGAAATGCGATCGTGGGTGTGCCACACGCCATCGCTTCGATCATCGCCATTCCGAACGGCTGCGGCCACTGCACGGGAAAAATCAACGCACGTGCATTGGCCAGCAATTCCGCGCGTTGGGCACTGCCGGCTTCGCCGAGATAGTCGACCCACGACTTGTGTGTCTCGATCAGTGGCTCGACCTGTTCGCGAAAATAGCTCATCTCGCCGGGATAAACCTTTGCTGCCATCTTCAGCGGCAACCTGGCGCGGCGAGCGATTTCAATAGCAAGGTCGGGACGATTTTGCGGCGTCATCCGCCCAAGAAACAGCAAGTAGCCGTGCGGGCTTTCGTTGAGCGAGAACGCATCGGGGGGAAGTCCGTAATGGATCGTCGCCTGCCAGTTAGCCTCGGGCACAGGCTGGCGTTGGTCGTCTGAAACGGATACGAGCGGGGCTTCCGAAAACTCGCGCAATAGCGGGCCATGATCCACCGGCAACAACTGGCCGTGCATCGTGGTGAGGTGCATGCAACTCAGCCTGCGCGCCAGCGGGAAGTGCAGCGGGTCTCCATGAAAGTGCACGACGTCGAAGCGCGGCGCACGCTGCACCACAGCCTCCAACTCGCGCACATGATGCGTCAACGTATCCCACACCTTGGCATCGCGCCGTAAGCCACGTGGGCAAAGCGGAACGAGCTCCGCAGACGTCGCCGAATCCGCTGTCGCGAACAGCGTCACGTGATGCCCGCGGCGAATCAGCTCCTCAGTCAGGTAATGAATCATGCGCTCGGTAGCGCCGCCATATGCCTGCGGGGGAACCGCTTCGTACAATGGCGCGACTTGGGCAATGCGCATCTCCTCTCTCCGTCGGGCGCTGTGCGTTGGTTGCGCGTGACGCAAAAGGCGCAGCTTGGCAAAAGGCGCAGCATGGCCTGTGCCCGTCAGATGTTCAGGTCGAACCGTGGGGGAAGCCGACTCCGCGAGGCTAAGCTAAAGTCTTGGTTCCACCCTTGCAGGAGCTTCTCGTGCACTACCTTTTGTTCTATGAAACCGCACCCGATTATCTCGAGCGGCGGCCGCAGTTTCGTGCCGAGCATCTCGCCCATGCGTGGAAGGCCGTCGAGCGTGGCGAACTTCTGCTTGGAGGGGCGCTCGCCGATCCGGTCGATGCCGCTCTGCTCCTTTTTCAATGCGACGATCCCGCGGTCATTGAAGAATTCGCCAGAAACGACCCCTATGTGATGTCGGGGGTAATCACGGGATGGAAGATCAGGCCCTGGACGACTGTCGTCGGAAATCAGGCGGCAACTCCGATTCGCTAAACGATCCGATCAGCCATCGCCACATTATTCGGTTGGCCGGTTTGGATCGCATCGACGTTTAGCCTATCCGAGCCGCACCACTGGCGCCGTGCGTCTCGCCAGTAACGAGACGCGCCTGTCGCCGTTTATGATCGCGCGCCTTGCGGTGCGTGTGGCTGAAGGCGCTTCAATAGTGCCGCATGAGATGGAAAACGCGCAGCAAGCGCCGCCACATCGGCCAACTCAAAGGCGGAAAACTCGAAGCCTGGCGCGACCGTGCAGCCGACGAGCGAAAACGCAGTGTCGCCAGGCATTGGGACACGTTCAGCCGCGAACCAGCAGCCTGCAGGCACAACGGCCTGGAACGAGGCCTCTTTGTGCGTAAGCGCATTGCCGAGACGGCAGGTTGATAATCTGCCCGCATCATCGAGCATGTGAATATCGAGCGGTCCGCCGGTGTAGAAATGCCACATCTCGTCCGCGTCGATGCGGTGCCATGCCGAATAGGCTTCATCGCACAGCAAAAAGTAGATGCCTGTGGACGCAGCGCGAGGAGCATACGCCCGTGCCGCGCCATCCGGTGCGAGGCGCGCCACCTGGGCAGCATCGCGATGTGTCTCCCGGTAGTAGCCCCCCTCTGGATGTGGTGTCAGCTCCAGGCGATCGATGATTTCACGGGCAATCAGACAGTCAGAAGACATAGGCAGGAAGATATCTGCAACGCATGAGTGGAGAGTTTAGCCCTTCGGTGGCAGACTGTGCCTGCTATCGCGGCAACTGCCGCGTTGTGGCGCTGGCGGGAGCCCGGCCTTCGTCGTCATGATAAACAGGGCCCACGCAAGCACGCCAGACTGATAGGCCGGCCAGCAAGCTACAAGGACATCGGTTCGTGACGCACTTCGTTTTCTTCTGCGGGCACGCGGGCACCGGCAAGACGACCATCGCGAAGCGCTTGATCGGATCGCTCATGCGCGAAACGGGTGAAGCGTTTTGTCTCCTCGACAAAGATACGCTTTACGGGCGCTACAGTGCCGCCGCCATGCAGGCCTTGACGGGCGACCCGAACGATCGCGACAGCCCGATGTACTTGCACTTCTTACGCAACCCAGAGTACCAAGGCCTGCTCGATACGGCACGCGAGAACCTGCTGCTTGGCATCAGTGTTGTCGTCGTCGGGCCGTTCTCGCGGGAAATCTGCGATCGCAGGCTTTTCGACAGGGCGTGGCTCGGCATTGCCGACGACGTCGTCCTACGCGTCGTCTGGGTGTTCACATCAGAAGAGACTGCGCATGCGCGCATCGTCGCCCGCAGCAATCCGAGCGACGCCTACAAGCTCACACATTGGGACCAGTATCGGCAGCGGCGCGTCGTGATGCCAAGCGGCACCACGAGTGACGGCTTGCTTATGTTCGACAATTCGGCGCCGAGCGCAGCGGATTTCGATGACTTGCAGCGTGCCATCTTGAGCGGTGCGGCCTAAGGCAATCGCTGAGACAATCAGCGAGCGTGTTGCCGCCACCCCTGCTCGCCGCCGTCGCGCGGACGCGGCCGATCAACTCAAAGTACCGCCAGACCATTGATGTCCAACGCCGTGTCTTCCAGCGATGCCCCCTCGTAGAGTTGGCCGAAGCGATTGGCTAGAAAGTCGGGCAGGGAGACTTGTTCCTGGCGCACAAAGCCGGATTTCGGCAGCTTGCCCTCACGAAACAGGTCGAGTACGGCGCACATAGCGCCTGCCGTCGTGATCTGGATCGCGCTCATCGGCATCCCGCAGACAGTCTTCGCAAAGATCTTGCGCGTAAAGACGTCCTGCACAAGCAGCCCGTCGCGCGTGCCCGTGACGGTCACGAAGACCAGTACCACATCCTGCGACGTCGAGGGAATCGCACGGCGCAACATCGCCTTGAGCGAATCGCGCTCACCTGCCAGACGTAGGTCGTCGAGCAGGAACTGCATCAGGTTGCGGTGTCCGGGGTAACGCACCGACTTGTAGTCGAGCGCTTCAACGCGGCCCGACAACGTCTCGCACAACGTTCCGAGTCCGCCCGAAGTGTTGAACGCTTCGTACTCCACACCGTCGAGCGAGAAATGCTCAAGGCCTTCAAGCGGCTGAAGCCATTGCTTACGCGATTCGCGGATTGCTTCGCAAGGCTGGCAGTACTCGTTGATCAAACCGTCCACGCTCCAGGTCAGGTTGTACTTGAGCGCATTGGTGGGAAACGCCGGCAGCGCACCGACGCGCATCTTGACTTCCCGCACCTGCGAAAAGCGATTGGCCAACTCGTGTGCCGCAATGCCGACGAAGCCCGGCGCGAGCCCGCATTGAGGCATGAATACGTGCGACGCGCCCTCGGCAAGGCTGCGGATCGCATGGGTCGCGCGTACGTCTTCGGTCAAATCAAAGTAGTGCACGCCAGCCGCGTTGGCCGCGGCAGCCAAATTGACCGCGAGGTAATAAGGCAAGGCATTGACCACCGAATCGAAGCCTTGCAAGGCCGTTTTGACCGCATTGTTATCCGCTGAATCGACGCGCTGGGTGGCAATCCCCTGCTCGGCCGGCCTCTCGAGCGCGTGCGAATCGCGGTCGAATGCAACCACTTCGTAATCACCGGTTTGATGCAGCAAATGGGCGATGGTATGGCCGATCAGCCCGGCGCCGACGACGGCTACTTTCATGCGCTTCTCCTTTTTCTGGTTTTCAGCGTCGGTCGCCGTTCGGCATGATTGCGATAACGGCACACCGCGACCTCGAAACAGTCTAATGAGACGCAAAACCAGAAAATAGGCGCAAATTGCCGTTGGCGCATGCGTGTTTCGACGAATTGACGATCCGAACTGACTTTTTGTCGAAGCACCGCAAATTGCTTGGCATGGACTCCCTACCCGGCCATCGTCCCGCGATCGATCTTCCGCGCCAGGATGATGGAGGTTGTCGTCCTCTCGACACCTTCAAGCGTGCCAATTTGGTCGAGCAGCTCGTTTAGCCTGTCGGGTGAGTCAGCCCGCAGCCAGGCGACATAGTCGAACTCGCCGCTCACCGCGCAGAGCAGCTGGATCTCCGGCATCTTCGAGAGACGCTTTTGGAGGTCGGGACCGTACTTCGGGGCAAGGATGATGCCGACATAGGCATTGATGCTCGCATCGAGCACGTCTTGGCCCAGGCGCACGCCGTAACCCGCTATTACCTGTGTGCGTTCCAGCCGCTCGATGCGAGCGAGTACCGTTGTGCGTGCAACGCCAAGGCGTCGAGCAAGATTGGCCACGCTCTCACGTGCGTTGACTTGTAACTGCGCAATCAAGCTGCGGTCCAGCTCATCGAGCTGATCGAGGCGCGGTGGTCTCATGAGGAAAAATCGTGGAAGGCGGTCGAACGGCGGTATTCAAGGCCGGCTGCATTATCGCCGATACGGCACCGAACCGGCGAACACGTATTTACTGTGTCCTTTCATTTGTTAGTGCATATCTCCATACTAACGGCATGCATTGCAACAGTGGTAAATATAGCGCCGGTGTGCTGAGCGTTTTCCGAGTACATCCGTCTTGAAAGATCGCCCCGTGCCGGGATTTTCTATACACGACAGGAGTTTCGATGAAAAAAACACTCGTTACTTTCGCCTGCGCACTCGCTGCGCATGGCGCCTTCGCCCAGGCTACGGCTCAGGCCCCGGCCAGCGCCGCGAGCGCTGCTTCGCCTGCCGCCAGGCACGAAGCACGCATCGAACAAAGGATTGCCTACCTGCACACGCAGCTCAAAATCACGCCTCAAGAAGAGCCGCAATGGAAGGCCTTTGCCGATGCAATGCGTGACGACGGCGATACGATGAGCCGACTCTATCAACAGCGCGCAGCCAATATGGCCACAGCTTCGGCGCTCGATAACATGCACAACTATGCGCTGCTCATGCAAACGCATGCTGACGGCGTCAAGAAAATCGCCACTGCGTTCGAGCCGCTTTACAACAGCTTCTCCCCGGAGCAAAAACAACTCGCCAATGTGACGTTCCGCGACCAGGGCCCCCATCATCGGCACGGCACGCAATCGAAGAAGCCAGCACAGTAATTTCACAGTTGGCACGCAAGCGAGGCGCTCGCGGCGCCTCGCTTGTGACTACAGCCAGCATGCATGGTGCGTACTTTCCGGCTAATCTCCTGCCTTTGCCACGCTTGCCTCTCCCACCATGATCGAACTCAAAAACGTCGACCTTAGCGGCGACCCGACGGCACACCGTTATGTGAAGGACGAGACCGTCGCGGTCGAGTTCGCTGCAACGCACGGCGAGTTGATGAGCCTCGAAGGATCAAACCGTTATTCGCCCGGCGACGCCCTCATTACTGGCACGGGTGGCGCACGCTGGGTCGTGTCAAGGGATCGCTTCGACGATAAGTACCTCCCGGCAGCCGCCGGCTTGTCGCACGGTGCACCGGGCTCCTACCGCAATCGCCCTGTCGCGATTCTTGCCAAGCGCATGGACAGTCCATTTTCAATCGCCCGTTCTGCTGCTGGCGACGTGCTGTGCGGAGAGCGCGGCGATTGGGTGGTGCAATATGCACCGGGCGATTACGGCATCGTCCAGGCACAGCGCTTTGCTGCGGTCTACAAGACTGCGCAGTAACTCGTCCCCGTGCCGCGCATTCACACGCGCGCTTGTTCAGCGCCGGTTCATCGCTTGTGAGCGATTTCAGCAGGCATGCGAAAGTTCGATCCTCGGCACGCTGCATCGCCACGTCGATCGCGATGATGCAAGTCGTCGATACGGCTTGCGATCGCCGCGACAGCGGCGCGATCAGGCGAATTCATCGCCGAGTTCAATCGCCATCTCTCGCGCCACGGCGGAACCACTCGCATACTGCTCTTCGAGCGAACCGAGCGCGGCTTCGAAAAACGCCCGCAGCACCGCAAAGCTGCGAGCGCGCATGCGCGGCGGCAGCGCCCGATAGCGGCCAAACGCGGCCGGCGCAAATCGGACGTTTAGCGTCATGCGCCGGGCCGCCGGGCCGAAACGCATCGCCACCCATTGCACCACCAGCTCGGGTGCCCCGTCATCGGCCGTGTGCTGCTTGAAAATGGTCTGATCGGGGAAAAGATCGCTGACGACGCGCGCAAGCGCTTCCAGCTCGGCGTCGGCAAATTCGTATCGGTAGGGTTCCATCGTTTGCTTTTTGTTGTGGCTTGATGCCGTCGGCGCTATGCCATTTCGCGCCGCCGGTTGCGCATCGCCACCGCTTACGCAGTGCGCGTCGACGCGCGCACGATCAACTCGCCCGAAAGGCACGCTTCGCGCACCGGCTCGGTCGCTCCTTCAATGCGCTCATGCAAAAATTCGACCGCCCGATAGCCGATCTCGTAGGTCGGCTGGCGGATCGTCGTTACTCCGACGAGCTCCGCCCACTCCGGATCATCGATTGCCATGAGCGCAACGCTATCCTGCCATCCCACGCCGTGGCGTGCGTGAAAATGCAGCGCAACCGAAAGCGCGACGGGGCCGTTGGCGGCGAAACAAGCCACGCGCCTCGCTGCCGGCGCCTCATTCACCTGCAGATACGCGTCAAGCTGCGCATAAGTGCGGGCAACTGCATCGGCATCGGCGAGATCGAGGACCAGCGTTTGTCCTTCCAGCGGGGCGGCCTGCGCATCCCGGGCGCTTCGAGCCTCCTCGAGCGCTGCGCGAAATGCTGCTTCGCGCTGACGTCTCGAGCTGATCTGCCCAAACGGCTGTACGACGAACGCAATGCGCTCGAAGCCACGCTCGATCAAGTGCCGCAAGCCGGCCTCCACAGCCGCGCGATTGTCGAGACCGACCATATCGGCGGCCAGTCCCCCGATCTTCCGATCGACGAGTACCGCCGGCGTGCCGTCCGCCGAAAGCGGGTGCAACGCTTCCTCGTCAAGCCCGAGCGTGTTGACGATCAGGCCCTCGACCCGATAAGCCGTCAGCAGATCCAAGTAGCGCCGCTCCATCTCGACTTCGTTCGCCGCATTGCATACTAGCGGCATGAGCCCACGCGCGTGGCAAGCCGCTTCGACTCCACGCAACACTTCCACCGTGTAGGGATTGGTCAGGTCTGCGACGAGCATGCCGACGAGCCGGTTGCGACCGCGCTTCAAGCCTCTCGCCATCTGATTCGGGCGATAGTCGAGCCGCTCGATAGCCGCCTCGATCCGTGCACGCAACTGTACCGACAGTACGTTCGTCTCGCCGTTCAGGTACCGGGAAACACTCGTCTTGCCTGTGCCTGCTTCGCGGGCGACATCGCTGATCGTGGCACGGCGCGGTATTTGATACGCATGAGCCAACGCGAATCTCCTTGTCGGAAGTCCGCACTCGAGCGGGAGCAAGGAAAAAGCGCGCCTTAAGCGCGCTTCCCGATTCGTACGGTGCTCTTACAGTGGCGGCATCATAGCGCAGCATGGCGCTTGGCACCACTTGTGCGAGGCCCGCTTCTAAACGCCTTTCGCGCGTGCTCGCGGGCGTTGGCCATTGACGGCAAATGGAGGGAAACCGTCCTAAGCGGCAACGTCCTCGCGGCACAACTCAAGAAACGACGACGCCGCACGCGAAGGCGCACCGTCGTGCGGCACCAGGATCGAGAACCGGCGAGTGAGCGGCTGCGGCGCGAGCGAAAGCCGCCGCAGTGCGTCGTCCTCGTGCCGCATGGCCATCGCAGATACGAAGCCCACGCCCATCCCCGCGCGCACCGCTTCCTTGACCCCCTCCACCCCGGCCACGATAAGCGCAACCCGCGTTGCGACACCCGCTGCGTCGAAGGCCTGCTCAACCACCTGCCGCACCCCGGAGCCCTCCTCGCGCAACACAAACGGGTAAGCGGCAAGCTCGGCAAACGTCGAATGCTCGCCTCGCCGCCCGCCGCGGCGGCTCGCAAGGGGGTGAGCCCGCGGCACAATCGCCACAATCTCATCCCCACGCCACGGATACACGCCGGTGCCGTGCGGCAACTCCGCACCGACGACCCCTTCGACGATCCCGACGTCGAGCGTGCCCAGCGAGCCGACAACCTCGGCCGTATTGCCGCTTTGCGTTTCGACCACAATGTTCGGGAACCGCAGTTGAAACTGCGCGATGAGGTAAGGCAGCACATAGCTTGCGGGGGTTGTGCTCGCGCCCACGCGCAGGGTGCCATGCGCGAAGCCGCGCAGCGAATCGCGGTAGCCGTGAGCCTGCCGATAAGTCTCGCGCAAGCGCATCGCATACTCCGCAAGCTGCAACCCACAAGGTGTAAGACACACGCCCCGTCCGTCGCGACGGTAAAGTGGCTCGCCAAACTCGTCCTGTAACTGGCGCAGCTGCCCTGAGACAGCGGGCTGCGAAAGATGCAGCGCGAGGGCCGCCCGGCTGATGTTTAAGTGCTCAGCGACGGCGGCGAACGTTATAAGCTGATCTGGGGTCATTTCGACAAAACTATCGGGCACCCCGATATATTACATCCCAAATGACGAATTTTCATAACGTTATATGAAAAATTGGATAAGCAGCCCTCCTCTTTCATGTGCGCAAACCGCTTGTGTGCGGCCAGTGAACGATTCGAATCTCATCCTCAGGTTTGCCTGGCGCCGTCGCGCCCAGCTCAGAGGTAGTGGCTCCATGCGGCACCCAAAAACCGGACACGTTACGTGCTACGGATTCTGGCAATTCAGGTGCTCACACATTTGAGAGGGATTACCACGCGCTCGCCCAACACGCCGCCTATTGAAGGCGGTGCAAACCGTTCTTCGCTTCGAAAGGAGGTAGCGATGGCCTATGAGCTCTACTACTGGGACGGCCTGCAAGGCCGCGGAGAGTTCGTCCGTCTGGCGCTCGAGGAAGCGCAGGCGCCTTACATCGACATTGCCCGGGGACGGCCGGAAGAGGGATTCGGCGAAGGGGCGATCCTCGCGCTCATGAACAGCAAAACGGAGCCGCATATCCCTTTCGCGCCACCGTTTTTGCGCGATGGCGATCTGATTGTCTCCCAGACCGCGAACATTCTGCTTTACCTTGGCGACAAGCTCGGCCTCGCCCCGCGAGACGAACTGCGCTACGTCGTGCACGGCCTGCAATTGACGATTGCCGATGCCGTCAGTGAAGCGCATGACACCCACCACCCAATTTCGAGCCAACTCTATTTCGAGGACCAGCGTGACGCGGCGAAGGCGCGTGCGACCGATTTCATCGATCACCGCCTGCCGAGGTTCCTGGGCTACTTTGAGCAAGTGCTGGCGAGCAACCCCAAAGGCAGCGCGCACCTTGTCGGCGATTCACTGACCTATGTCGACCTTTCGTTGTTCCAGCTCATCGAAGGCGTTCATTACGCTTTTCCGCGTGCGATGAAGGGCTTCAGCCGGCGTTACCCGCTGCTAGCAGCCCTGCGCAACGCGGTGGCGCTGCGCCCGAACATCGCCGCTTACCTCGCCTCCAAACGACGCCTGCCGTTCAACGAAACCGACGTCTTCCGGCACTACCCCGAGCTCGACCACGCCGCTCTTTGACGATGTCGCCGCCGCCAACACCGCGCGGGCAAAGGAGCGTCACAAGTTCGGGGCGATGCTATCCTTGCGCTCGTCCGATCACTGTCAAATCCGCCGTGTTGTCATTCCTGCTTCGCCTGCGGACCCGCGCCCAGGCATTGTTCCGCTTGTCTGAGGCGCACACGATGTTGCTCTGGGCCGTGGTTACGGGCGTGCTCGGCGCTCTTGCCACCGTCGCATTCCGTCAGTGCATCGACTTTTTCCAGTGGGCGTTCACGGGCCAGTCAGGCAGCTTCGTGGAAATGGCACGCGCGCTGCCGTGGACGATACGAATCTGGCTGCCCGCTGCCGGTGGCCTCATCGCCGGATGCTTGCTCATTGTCGCCTCACGGCAACCGGGCAAGCACGCGAGCTCGGACTACATGGAGGCGATCTCGATCGGCGATGGCAGTGTCCCCGTGTGGCAAAGCCTTTGGCGCAGCTTCTCGTCACTGTTCACAATCGGCTTCGGCGGCTCGATCGGGCGCGAAGGGCCGATGGTGCAACTGGCCGCCCTCGCCGGCTCGGTCATCGGCCGCCTCGTGCACTTCGACCCCCAGCGGCTACGCCTGCTTGTCGCCTGCGGCGCGGCCGCCGGCATCACCTCGGCCTACAACGCCCCGATCGCCGGTGCATTTTTCGTCACCGAGATCGTGCTCGGCTCGATTGCGATGGAGAGCTTCGGCCCCCTCGTCGTGGCCTCCGTCGTCGCGAATATCACGATGCGCGAGTTCGCCGGCTACAAGCCGCCCTACGAGATGCCTGTGTTTCCGGCCATCGTCGGCATCGAGGTGTTGCCTTTCGTTGCGCTCGGCTTTCTTTGCGGTGCGGCCGCACCCCAATTCCTGCGAGCAATCGCCTTTTCGAGGGCGCGGTTCTCGCGGATACCACTACCCTTGCCGATCCGGCTTGCCCTGGGCGGGCTCGTTGTCGGCGTCATCTCCGTCTGGGTGCCTGAGGTCTGGGGAAACGGCTACAGCGTCGTCAATTCGATTCTTCATTCGCCCTGGACTTGGACAGCGCTAGTCATCGTGCTCGTCTGCAAGCTTGTCGCAACGGCGGCGACTGTTGGCTCAGGCGCGGTCGGGGGTGTCTTTACGCCGACGCTGTTTGTTGGCGCAGCGCTCGGCTCGCTCTTCGGTCTCGCCGCGCATGCCCTCTGGCCACAAGGCACTTCAGGCGCGTTTGCCTACGCGATGGTCGGCATGGGTGCGTTCCTCTCCGGAGCGACTCAAGCGCCGTTGATGGCCATCCTCTTGATTTTCGAGATGACGTTGAGCTATCAGGTGGTTCTGCCGCTGGCGCTCTCCTGCGTGGTCGCCTATTTTGTGGCGAGAGCGCTCGGCAAGACATCGATGTACGAGATCACGCTGCGCCGTCTTGCCGACGAAGAGGAACGCATACGCCTGCGCGCGACGCAGATGCGAGAGCTGATCCGGCCGGCCGAGACGATCGTGCCGCTCACGGCGAACGTTCACGAGATGGCGCGCCTTTTTCTCGAGTATCCGGTGAAGCATATCTACGTCACCGATGACGACGGCTGCTTTCGGGGCGCCGTCGCGCTCAAGGACATCGCATCCGACCTGATCGACAAGCGCGATACCGGCTCGCGCACGGCGGCCGACTACATGCAGCGCGAGTTCGCGATGCTCACGCCCGACATGCCGATCAGCGTGGCCTTGCAACACTTCATGGCCTATCAAGGCGAACGCCTGCCTGTTGTCTCTAGCGCCGATTCGCCCAAGCTGCTGGGCGCCGTCTACAAGACAGCGCTGTTGGATGCATACCGTCGGATGAATGGCACGCCCTGACGGGACACGCCTTCCGCGCAATGCTCGCGGGCACGCGATTCGGGTCAGTCTGCGGCTTGAGTTGTGACGAGGCTCGGCGATGGGCCAGTCGCCCCTCCATTACCCGGAGTGTCAAAGCCCGACGTTTTTTCTAGAATGAAGCAACGACCGCGCGACCCGCCGTGCGCAGGGGAGAAGCGCCCGGCGGTTGCCCTGCCGGTCGATCCATCGATCGGAGCCAAGATGAGCGAACCGTCCCTCGACGCTGTGCGGCGCGACCATGCCGGCTGGATTTTCGTTCACCTCGAAGGTGAGCCGTACGACCGCGGCGAGCAACATGGCCAACTGCTCGCGGCTGAGATACAAAACGCCATTCGCACCGCGAAGTATCTGGCGCGATGGGATACGGGCGAAGACTTCGAAACGTTCACAGCGGCGGCACTCGAGCAATTCGCCCCGCGGCTCGATACTGAGTTCATGGACGAGATCCAGGGCATAGCGGCCGGTGCAAAGGTGCCGTTTGCCGAAGTCCTGGCGTGGAACGGCTACATGGACTTGCTGCAGAGCTGGTGGCCTGCGCGAGTGGCCGCACGCGAGCCGCGTCTCGGCGTGAGGCCCTGGCGGGGAAGGCGCGGGCATCACTGCAGCGCTTTCATTGCGACAGGCAGCGCGACGCGTGACGGCAGCATCGTGATGGCGCACAACTCGTGGGACCGCTATGCGGCAGGCGACGCATTCAACGTCGTTTTCGACATCGTGCCCGACACCGGCCACCGTATTCTGATGCAGGGCCTGCCCGGCTGCATTTCCAGCCTGACGGATTTTTGGATCACTTCGGCAGGACTCATGGTGACGGAGACGACGATCTCCAACTTTGCCGGCTACAAGGCCGCCGGTGCACCGGAATTTTATCGCTCGCGGCGCGCCACGCAGTACGCGAACTCGATCGGCGAATGGTGCGAGATGTTTGCTGTCGCGAACAACGGCGGCTACGCGAACAGTTGGCTGCTTGGCGACGTGAAGACGGGTGAGATCGCGCGCTACGAGCTCGGATTGCACTATTCGGGATTCGAGAGCACGAAGGATGGTTTTTACAGCGGCTACAACACTGCGACTGATCTGAAGATTCGCAACCAGGAGTGCGTCGGCGAAGGCGAAGACTATACCGACGTGCGCAAGAACGGAGCTCGGCGGTTGCGCTTCATGCAGCTCGCGGACATGCATCACGGCAAGATCGACGTCGAACTCGCCAAGCAGATGATTGCCGATCACCATGACGTTTATCTCGACCGTGGCGACAACCCGTGCTCGCGCACCATTTGCGGGCACCTCGAGCTCGATGATGCACGCTTCGGTGGGTCCGATCAGGGGCCGTTCAACCCATGGGGCGCCAACGACGGCAAGGTCGTCGACAGCAAAATGGCGCGCGATCTTGCATTCTGGGCACGGTGGGGACACCCGTGCGGCAAGCCGTTCGACGCTCAGGCGTTCATGAAACGCCATCCGCAATGGAACTGGCTGAATGGTTACATGCGCGACCGGCCTTCGTGGCCATGGGCGCGCTTCGAGGTACTGCGTTAGGCGGGTAGGTACGACAGATGCTGCCCGGCGGTTGATGACGGCTGGAACGGCCCTCATCGCGAAATCGCCGGCAGCCGCATCGAGAAGGAGTGCAAGCGATGAAAGTCTCGACACTGACCGCCACGGCATTGCTTTCGGCGGTGTGCTTCGCTTCGTCGCACCCTACGGCGATGATCGACAGTCCAGACGAGCCGGCGCTCGCACCAACGGGCCGCAACGCCGCGGCGGGCATTGCGGCCAACCCCAACGTGGCGAGCGAGCATTGGTCACGCATCAAGTTGCCCAAGGCACACGGCCTTGCGAAGCCCGTCACGCAGGGCCAGCGAATGAAAAGGCCGCAGACCTGATGCTCAACGACAAAGTCGCTCGCAGGCGACAGGTGACGAAGGACTCCATGACGACACCCGCTATCCCGAACGAGCCGATCGACTTGCAAATCGCCGACTTGCTGCAAGCCGTGCCGTTTCCGGCTAATAAAGACCGGATTGTCGCGATTGCACGTGATTCGGGCGCAAGCAACGAACTGCTTTCGATTCTCGACGGCATGCCTGAACAGGACTATGCCGACGCCGATTCAGTGTCGCGATTCATCGGCAGCAATTACGGGCCAGGGCTTTCACTCTGAGCGTGCGTCGCTCAACCGAACAGCACCCCTGGAAGCCGATCAGATCGAACGGGACATTGCGGCTGGCCATCGGCGCTTCGAGGCGATCGTCGCGCCACGGTAAGGCGTTTCAGGCCCATCACGCTAACAGCAGCAGCGGTGCTGGCGCTCATCCCCCTCTTGCGCTCCAACTTTTCTGCCCGATGGCAACGGCCCTCATGGGCGGCATTACGACCGCGACGGTTTTGACGCTTTTCTATCTGCCGGCGTTTTATGCCGCCTCGTTCAAACACAGTGTTCGAGAGACGGCGGCGCGTCGGCGGCTCGGCGCGGTGCCTACGACGTCTGCCGAACGATCCGCCGAACAGATCGACCTGAACGCGCAACGCGATACGGTTCGTGCATCGACTGCTCGCCTCGCCGATACGGCGGTGCTTTTTCAGGTGATGGGAGGAATGGCTGTCTCGGAGAATCCTTGAATTTTATAAAATGAGCCGTTAATTACGATAATAAGGCGTTTAGTGCCTTTATTTTTTTATTGCCTTTATCGCGCGAGATACGTAAAAAAGCCGCACTGCACGCGGGGCCGCGCCTCGTTAACAGCGGGACAAGCGACGTTTGAAGCTAGCCGTCGCCTTATTGCCTCTTATTATATGAGCTCTCATACATAGCATGTATGAGGTCGCACAGACCAGCCCCTCGAGTGCGCCATACATTACGCCACTCCAGCGTTCATCGCGTTTATCCGCTGACGAAACCAGCTTGTCATGCTTGTCATGTTTGTCACCGGCCACGCCGCC
>NZ_DATJJF010000208.1:0-5095 GCF_035492435.1 Trinickia sp. | reverse complement strand
GCCGTCGTCGGCTTCGAAGACGATCGCCGTCGCCGCACCGCGCCCTGCTTCCACGTGCCGGTCCAGGCAGTTGTACGACGCGTTGAGCTCGCCGTCTTCGAACCAGGTGTAAAACGGCGCGTTCGACTCGTCGAGCACCTTCGTAAACGGCTTGCGCCAGCTCAGCGCCTCGCGCGCAAGCCTCGCCCAGAAGCCGTCGTAATCGCGCTCGGCCTCGGCCATCAGCGCGCGATACGCATCCATGCCCGAAATCGCCGCCTGTGCCTGTAATTGCGCAGGCGGCGCAAAAACGCGGCTCTCATGAAGGACAGATTCAATCGCAGACATCGACTACTCCCATATCGACAAACGTAAAAATTCGTGAGTCCGGTGCCGATCGTGCAGAACGCCCGTCGGCCATGTGACGCAATGCGCTCCGCTCAGCCGCATTCATCGATGCGGCATGGCGGCGCTATGCCGCAGCATTTGCGCAGCGTCTTTTTCTTACCGTCTTTCTCACATTCCTATACCGTGACTTGCCGGCTACCCAGCGTACGAAAGCGTACGCGTGTCCGCACGCCACAGCATGTTTCTCGCAGGCGCTAGCGCCCGCCCATTCCAGCATGCGAAATGCGATTTCGCGCACAGCGCGGTACAATAACGCGCTTTTCTGTTTCATGCTATGTAGGCCTCCGCATTGGGCGCCTTCATTTTGCTGCCCCCCTCCCCACAGCATCCAGCCATGACACTCATCAAACAGGAAGATCTGATTCAAAGCATTGCCGATGCACTGCAGTACATCAGCTACTACCACCCCCTCGACTACATTCAGGCACTGGGCCGCGCTTACGAGTTGGAAGAAAGCCCGGCCGCGAAGGACGCTATCGCCCAGATTCTGACAAACAGCCGCATGTGCGCCGAAGGCCGTCGTCCGATCTGCCAGGACACCGGCATCGTGACCGTCTTCGTCAAGGTCGGCATGGACGTGCGGTGGGGCAGCGAAAACGGTCCTGCGTCAATGAGCGTGACCGATATGATCAACGAGGGCGTACGGCGCGGCTATCTCAATCCGGACAACGTGCTGCGCGCGTCCATCGTGAACCCGCCCGAAGGCGCACGCAACAATACGAAGGACAACACGCCGGCGGTGATTCACTATGAGATCGTGCCGGGCGACAAAGTCGATGTGCAGGTTGCCGCCAAGGGCGGCGGCTCCGAGAACAAATCGAAGTTCGCGATGCTGAACCCGTCGGACTCCATCGTCGACTGGGTCTTGAAGACGGTCCCCACGATGGGTGCCGGCTGGTGCCCGCCGGGCATGCTCGGCATCGGCATCGGCGGTACGGCCGAAAAAGCGATGGTCATGGCGAAGGAATCGCTGATGGAGTCGATCGACATCCAGGAAATCATCGCCCGTGGCCCGCGCGACTGGATCGAGGAACTGCGCGTCGAACTGTACGAAAAGGTCAACGCGCTCGGCATCGGCGCGCAGGGCCTCGGCGGACTTGCGACGGTACTGGACGTGAAGATCATGGCCGCGCCGACACACGCCGCCTCGAAGCCGATCGCGATCATCCCCAATTGCGCGGCAACGCGCCACGCGCACTTCACGCTCGATGGCTCGGGCATTGCCAAGCTCGACGCGCCGCCGCTCGACGCCTGGCCGAAAGTGCAATGGGTTGCCGATACGGAAACGAGCAAGCGTGTCGATCTCGACACGTTGACGCCTGAAGAAGTGGCGAGCTGGAAGCCAGGCCAGACGCTGCTGCTGTCAGGCAAGATGCTCACGGGTCGCGATGCGGCGCACAAGCGCATCGCCGATATGCTCGCCAAGGGTGAAAAGCTGCCGGTCGATTTCAAGAACCGTGTCATCTACTACGTCGGCCCCGTGGATCCGGTGCGCGACGAAGTGGTCGGCCCGGCCGGCCCGACCACGTCCACACGCATGGACAAGTTTACCGAACTGATGCTCGCGCAGACCGGGCTTATCTCCATGATCGGCAAAGCCGAGCGCGGCCCCGTGGCGATCGAGGCCATCAAGAAGCACCAGGCGGCTTACCTGATGGCCGTCGGCGGCGCCGCTTATCTGGTGTCGAAGGCGATCCGGGGCGCGAAGGTGCTCGCCTTCGAAGATCTCGGCATGGAAGCCATCTACGAGTTCGACGTGACGGATATGCCGGTGACGGTCGCCGTCGATTCGAACGGCACGTCGGTACACGAGACGGGCCCCAAAGCGTGGCGCGCGAAGATCGGTAAACTCCCGGTCGTTCCGGCATAACAGTTCTCGCCGTTTGGCACCGCTTGCCAAGCCGGACCTTCGGGTCCGGCTTTCCTACGGCCCCTGAATGGCCCGTTGGGAGCGCCCAATCGGCCAATCGGCCTGTTCTGCGCAAGCGGCCTTGGCTTTTGCAGTCGCACCGTTTATCGTTGACAGTGGCAAGCCAAATCAACAGGGGACAAAGGAAAAATCATGCAAGGCGATCAGAAAGTCATCGATTACCTCAACGCGCAGCTGAAAAACGAACTCACGGCGATCAATCAGTATTTCCTCCACGCGCGGATGCTGCAGCACTGGGGCCTCGAAAAGCTCGGCAAGCATGAGTACGATGAGTCGATCGGCGAAATGAAACACGCCGACATGCTGATCGAACGCGTCTTTGTACTCGGTGGCCTGCCGAATCTGCAAGACCTGCATAAGCTGCTCATCGGCGAGGAAACGAGGGAAATCCTCGAATGCGATTTGAAGCTCGAGCAAATATCGCAATCGACTTGCAAGGAAGCGATCGTTTATTGCGAATCTGTACGCGATTTTGTCTCGCGCAATATTTTCGAGTCAATCCTGCACGACACTGAGGAACATATCGATTGGCTCGAAACGCAGCTTGAATTGATCGATAAAATCGGAATCCAGAATTATCAGCAATCGGCCATGGGATCGGTGGAATCGTAATGATTTCCGGATTTGGATTAGCCGAAGCCCGGCTTCTTTTTCGCGGCGCTCCTTATCGATTGCGTTGTTCCCTTTCCGGGGGGTTTCGATTTTCGGCTTTCCGGTCCTGCGTTCGTCTCTCATGACCCTAAAACAAGATGTGCCCGCGAGCACGCCCACGGGCGTCTCCCCGGCTGCGGCGTGCGCTGCCGCAAGCCCAGCGGATGGCCCGGTAGGCGTGTTTGATTCCGGCCTAGGGGGTCTTTCGGTGCTGCGCGCAGTGCGCGCCCAAATGCCTGACGAGCCGCTGCTTTATGTGGCCGATTCCCGTTACGCCCCCTACGGCGAGCGTGACAACGCGTTTATCGTCGAGCGCACGCTGGCCATCGGTGAATGGCTGATGTCGCAAGGCGCAAAGGCCCTCGTTGTTGCGTGCAATACCGCGACGGCCGAATCCATCGCACTCGTCCGCGAGCGGCTCGCTATCCCGGTGGTGGGCGTCGAGCCTGGCATCAAGCCGGCCGCCACCCACTCCCAAACCCGTGTGGCAGGCGTTCTGGCAACGCAGGTAACGCTTCGAAGCGAACGGTTTCAAGCGCTCGTCGCGCGCCATGGCGCCGATTGCCGATTCATCTGTCAACCGGGACACGGCCTCGTGGAAGCCATCGAGCGTTGCGACGTCGATTCGCCCCCGCTGCGCGAACTGCTCACCCGCTACCTGGAACCAATGCTCGCAGCCGGCGCCGATACGCTAGTGCTCGGCTGCACGCACTATCCGTTTCTCGATGCCACGATTCGAGACATCGTCGGCGAACGGCTCACACTCATTGATACGAGCATTGCCATCGCACGGCAACTCGAACGAGTCCTCGACACCCATGGCCTGCGTGCGCGCCCACCGGCCAGTGCGCTGTTGCCACGGTTTTGTTCGACGAGCGACGGTGCACACCTTCGTGAACTCGCAGCACGCCTGCTCGGGCTCGACGCGGCCGTGGAACGGATCGACATTCCGCTGCGCCCGTCTACCCAGCATGAGCCTGAGGCGGCCTGCGGGTAGCGCTCACGTGCTGGCCCGCTGGCCGTACGGCTGATCAGGACGTCTCAAGCCCCGCTTGCCAACAGTGCGGGCACCCACGGTTTGCTCAAAAAAGTTGCATCAACACTCTTGCCAAGCGCCGCAAACGAAATGATAATAGTTCGCATTACTGTTTGCTATCGCAGTTAGCCATGATCGTTTGTGTGTGCAAGACCGTCTCTGATCGGAAGATCCGGGCCGCCATCGCCGAGGGCATCGATACGTTCGATGAGCTGCAATTCGAGCTCGGCGTGGCCACCTGTTGCGGCAAGTGTGAGGAGTCGGTCCGCCAGGTCATGGCTCAGTGTGGCGTATGTCCGACACGCTGCGGCGTCGAGGCTGCGGCTACCGTGCATCCCGTGATCGTCTATGAGCCCGAAGCCGCTTAGCACGGCGTGCCCAGTTCCGCTTTCCCCGTAATCTGTCGTAAGAAAGTCCGTCATCCAACCTCGGGACCGCGGGCACCCCTCGATGAGGCTGGACGCAATAGCGTTTTGCTGCCGTGACGACAGTTTGCACGCAGCACACGGCCTTCAGGCGGTGCCACGGCTTTCTTGCTCGTCGCAAACACGGCGGGAAGGATCGGAATCGAGACGCTCGCCAAGCGCTTGGCGCTTATGGCCAACCGAATCATGACACTGCGATCCAACACGAACAGCAACCAAGACTTGTCCATGATTTCGGGAACGCATTCCCGTATCGTCTCAGCGGCGGCGATCGTCGCAGTTGTGCATGTTGCCTTGATCGCCACTGTCGCGCGCATGAACGGGCAGCCCCCCCTTCCTCAGGCGCTCGAATCCCCCGTCATCACGGCCCAGCTTTTGAGCCAGGAAACGTCGGCTGACCCGCTCGTTCAGCAACCGGCCCACTCTGCCTCGCCGGCGCCAATGCCGGTGGCCCACCCAATAGCGAGAGCCAATACTCATCCGGCAGTTGCACACGCGAGGCCCGCCACCGCGCCTGCGCCACAGCCTGCGGCGAGCCCACCGCCTGCCCCCTCACCCTCTGAGGCATCCGCGAATCCAACGCCCGACGCGGCATCGCCGCGTGAGAGCACCGACGCCTCATCAAGCAAGCCGGGCCAAGAAGCGCAGCGACAGGCACCGGCTACT
>NZ_DATJJF010000207.1:0-27167 GCF_035492435.1 Trinickia sp. | reverse complement strand
AGGTAATTCTGCACCTGCGCCGCGACGGGCACGGTCGTGAGAACCGGGTAGCTGACGCCGGGCTGCAATGCGACGCGCGCGCCGCCTTGTGCGTAACCCAAACTATTCGGAATCGGATTCGGTGTCGTCGGCGTTCCGAACCCCCCGTAGACGGCTGGGTTCAGCGTACCGCCATAGTACGTGGCGACGTTTTGCGTCCATACCTGGCCGGGATTCGTCGTGAAGCGGCCGCCCCCGAAGTTCGGCAGGGCGTAAGCCGAGTAGGTTCCGACATCGGACAGGCTATCGCCGAACGATACGACTTGCAACGATACGCCCCCTGGCGGCGTCGAGCTCGTCGGCGTTGAATCCCCGCCGCCACCGCACGCGGCGAGCATCGCAAAGGCTGCGCTCGCGAGGGTGGCCTGTACTGCCCGCTGCAGCCGGTTGCGTTGTAGTTTATGGCTATGGCGTTGTTCCATCGACATCATCTCCTCGGTTATGCGGCTCGTCAGCCGTGGTCTATGCCTCTAAAAATGTCGTTATCGGCCGTCGTCTGACAGCGCTGAGCGCCGCGAGAGCGGCGAAAAGCTGTGCCTCGTGCAAAAAGCGCTTCGCATGGTCTCTCAGGTTCGGTGCGAAGCGGGCGGGCATCGGTGTTCGACGCCGCGTCCACGGGCCGCGTGAAGCGCTGCGGCCCATTCGGGCGGAGCGAAAAGCGCACGCAGCTTGTTCGCAAGCCCGCGCGCGTGCGCCACGTCGGCGAACATCGACGCCCATTCGTGAAACGTCGCCTTGAACGGATTGAAGGTCGGCACCGGCTCGACGATGCCGTATTCGGGCGGATCGTTGAGGTCCTCCCGCACGTAGCTGCCAAAGAGCTGGTCCCAGATGACGAGCACGCCGGCGTAATTGCGGTCGATGTAGCGCGCGTTGCGCGCGTGATGGCAGCGGTGGACCGACGGCGTGTTGAAGACATGCTCGAGCCACCCGAGCCGGCCGATCGCTTGCGTGTGTACGAAGAACTGAAAGGCGAGATTGATCAGCACGATCGCGATGATTTGCTGCGGCGGAAAGCCGAGTAGCGCAAGCGGTATCCAGAAAGCCCACATGCCGGCCAATGGGTACATCAGACTTTGTCGAAAGGCCGTTGACAGATTGAGCTGTTCCGAGGAGTGATGCACGACGTGAGCAGCCCACAGCCAGCGCACGCGATGGCTCATGCGATGAAAGACGTAATAAAGGAGGTCCTGCGCCACGAACAGCACGGCGAAGGCAAGCCAGCCCGGCTGCCAATCGAGGAGGCGCCAATGCTCGTAGACGTAGGCATACACCGGCACCACAGCGAACCATGCGAGTTTGTCAGCGCCCTGGTGCATGAGGGCAAGCGCGGCATTGCACAGGGTGTCGCGCCAGTGATAGATGTGCGCATTCGGCTGCGTGCGCGAGAAGTGCCACGCCTCCCAGCCGATACACGCGAGAAAGACGGGCGCCATGGCGACGAGAAGCCATTCGGCGTCGAATTGCATGTACGTCTTCCTCCCGGTCGTCTCCTTGATTTTGTGCTGGGCGCAGCACGACGTGCCGAGGGACATCGGTTCGCGCCGCGTCGATACCTTGCGTTGATGTCGCCTCGGGCAGCCGAGTACATCTGCGGTGCGGCGTGCGTGGCTGCCCTTTTGCCTTTTTTCTCCCCTGTCTCGCGTCTTTCGACCGTCAAGGTTTCGTTGTCAAAAAAGCATGGGCGATGCGCACCGGCTACGTTGCCCGACAGCGTACACGCTCGCGTGCAAGGCACGCGCCATTTATCGTAGAGGGATCACTCCATCTCGCTGTTCAGTGCATACCTCGATACACCCAATCGAGCAACGCATCGTGAGCGGCGCGCGCGGCACCCGCATGCTCGTCGTTGATGAGGCTCACGACCACATAGGTTTCACCGTTGGCTGCGGCGACGTAGCCGGCAATCGCGCGCACGTCACGCAGCGTGCCCGTCTTGATGTGCGCGTTGCCGAGCACCGGGTCGTTGCGCAGACGGTTGCGCATCGTGCCGTCGATGCCCGCCACGGGCAGCGAGGCCACGAACACTTGGGCGACGGGGCTTGCGTTGGCCGCTTGCAGCAAGTCAGCAAGCGACAGTGCGCTGATATGCTCCTCGCGAGTCAGCCCGGAGCCGTTGAAGAGCGCGACTTCCGGCATCGCGAGCCCGTGCGCACCCAAGAAGCGCTCGATCGCTTGGGCGGATTTTTCGGGCGTGGCGGGCGGCTTGCCGGACACGGCGCCGATCGTCAGGAACAGATTGCGGGCCATCACGTTGTTGCTGAACTTGTTGATGTCCCGCACGATCTCGCCGAGCGGCGGCCCCTCGTGCGTGGCGACGAGCCGCGCGCCGGCTGGCACCGCGGCTTCACGCGTCGTGCCATTGAAGCTGCCGCCTTGCTGCCGCCAGAGCGCGAGGAATCCCCCCGCGAAAAACGCCGAATGATCGAGCACGGCGAGGTTGACCGTGCGCGCGCCGCAGCGCACAGGGTACTCGCCGGAAAAGAGCGCCTGGAGCGTGCCGTCCTGCTCGGGCGTGACGCTGGGCATGGCGGCCTCCGCGCTCCTGCAGGCGCCGGGGCGGGCTCGCAGCGAGTTCTCGATTTTCAGCTGTGCGAGTTCCGGCACAACCTCGATTGAGACAGAGCCGCCGCTCGACGGCGTGACCGTGAACGAAAGCGACTTGAAGGCATAGAGAAGCGGGTCTGGCCCTACGTTATACGGCGCGCTGACGTCGTCGTCGAAGGGCGGCAGGTCGCGCGTCGACGAATCGAAGAATTGCTTGTCGAGCACCAGTGCGCCGTCGATGCCGGTAATGCCAGCCTTACGGATCCGGTCGACGAGGTCGATGAGCTCCTCTGGCACGAGCTTGGGGTCTCCCGTGCCCTGGATATAGAGATCGCCATGCAGCATGCCGTTTGCATCGACGGTGCCGTCCGCGTAGGCGCGCGTGCGCCAACGGTAGTCGGGCCCGAGGATTTCGAGGCCGGAGTACGTGGTGACGAGCTTCATCGTCGAGGCGGGCATCATCGGCTTTGCGGCATTGACCGCGACGACGGGTGAGGTCGTACCGATGCGCTCGATCACGACGCTCACCGACGAGAGCGGCACCTTCGAGCGTTCGAGCGCACGCATGACCGACGCCGGCAATACGGTGCTGACGCTGACGCGGGGGCGATGGTGGAGCTTGCGCGCATTAGCCGGCGGTGCGAATGCCAAGGCGGCAGCGATGCTGATGGTGAGACCTGTGCGCCCAAGCTGGCCACGGCGTGTTCGCCCGCGTGGCAGCGCCGTGGCGGCAGAGGCCGATGGATCGGTCTGCCCGGTGGGGACAATGAAAGAGAAAGCGGCAATCAGCGCGAAATGCGGGATGCGGCACACAGACGAAATAATCGAAGCGATCGGCATGAAAAGGAACGGCGATGGGATCGGAAAACGCCGGGGCGAGGTTGTGACTGAGTGCTGTCACCGAGGCTGTGACTCGCGAAGGGCGCATCAAGGCAGCGCTCATTGTAGGGCTTGCCGCGTTACGCTCCGCCCCGAGTGCACCGCATCGACAAAAAAACGACATTGCGCGAGACCCCGTTACAATGCGCTTCATCACCCACGGCCATTCCCCAAGGGGGCTTCCTTCGGGGCGAAGGCCGGCGAGGGCGTCAACCATGATTTTGGGCGCTTGATGCGATGCGGATTTTGCTAGTCGAAGACGACATAATGATCGCCGAAGGCGTACGCAAGGCGTTGCGCGGCGAAGGCTTTGCCGTCGACTGGGTGCAGGACGGCGAATTGGCGCTCACGGCGGCGGGCGGCGAGCCGTACGACCTCGTGTTGTTGGATCTCGGGTTGCCCAAACGCGACGGGCTCGACGTGCTACGTGCCATGCGCACACGCGGGCTCTCGATGCCGGTGCTTATCCTCACCGCCCGCGATGCCGTGGCCGATCGCGTGAAGGGGCTTGACGCCGGCGCGGACGATTACCTCGTCAAGCCGTTCGATCTCGACGAGCTGGGCGCGCGGATGCGCGCGTTGATCCGCCGCCATTCGGGACGCAGCGAATCGACGATCCGGCACGGCTCGCTGACGCTCGATCCGGCTGCGCACCAGGTGACGCTCAATGGCGCGCCCGTCGCGCTCTCGGCGCGCGAGTTCGCGTTGCTCGAGGCGCTGCTTGCGCGCCCCGGCGCGGTGCTGTCCAAAAGCCAGCTCGAAGAGAAGATGTATGGCTGGGGCGAGGAAATCGGCAGCAACACGGTCGAAGTCTACATTCACGCACTGCGCAAGAAGCTCGGTGCAGATCTCATCCGAAATGTACGCGGCCTCGGATACATGATCGCCAAAGAAGGCTAGGCGACAAGGAGAACACCGCTTTCGCCATGCGTTCGATTCGTCATCAACTGTTGTTCTGGCTCGTCGCGCTCGTCGTGGCGGGCGTGGGCGCCGCGGGCTGGCTCATCTATCGTCAGGCGCTGGCCGAGGCGAATGAGCTGTTCGACTATCAGCTGCAGGAGATCGCGGCGGCGCTGCCGTCCGAGCCGTTTTCGCAGATTTTCGGCGCGCACAACGATGCCGACGAGGGCATCGTCATTCAAATCTGGAGCCGCACGGGCGCGCTCATGTACTACTCGCATCCACGCGCGCCGCTCGCACCGCGCGCCGAGCTGGGCTTTTCGACCGAGCGCACGGAGCGTGGCGACTGGCGCGTCTATGGCGCCATCGTCGGCGACAACGTCGTGCAGCTCGCGCAGCCGCTGTCCGTGCGCAACCGGCTCGCGTCGAACGTGGCCTTGCGCACGCTTTGGCCGCTTATTGTGCTGCTGCCCTTGCTCGGCCTCGCCGTCTGGATCATCGTCGGCCGTGGGCTCGCGCCGCTCGAGCGCTTGACGCGCGCGCTGGAGGCGCGTCGACCCCAGGCGCTCGATCCGCTGCCGGATCGGCACCTGCCGCTCGAGGTGCAGCCGCTTGTGCGCGCGCTCAATGGTTTGCTTGCGCGGCTCACCGAAGCGCGCGATACGCAGCGTGCATTCGTGGCCGATGCCGCGCACGAGCTTCGCACACCGCTTGCAGCCGTACAAATCCAGTCGCAGCTCGTTGCACGCGCGCAAGATCCAGAGTCGCGCCGCGAGGCGCTCGTCGATTTGCAGTCCGGCGTGACGCGTGCGACGCGGCTAGCCGAGCAACTGCTTGCGTTAGCGCGCGCGGAGCCGCTCGAGGGCGCTGTGAAGGCGCCTGTCGATCTGCGGGAACTACTTGCCGAATGCGTCGCTGCGCGGGCGCCGCTTGCGCAGCGAGGCGGCGTCGATCTGGGCTTCGAGCAGGCCGAGCCCGCGACCATTGTGGGCGATGCCGACGCGCTGCGCGCCATGCTCGGCAATCTGCTCGACAACGCCGTCAAATACACCCCATCAGGCGGCCGTATCGACGTGGCGCTGAATGTGAGCGAGGAAGGGCGTCCGCGTGTGCAGATCGGCGACAGCGGCCCTGGCATTGCGCCCAAGGAGCGTGAACGCGTGTTCGACCGCTTTTATCGCGACGCTTCTGCGCGTGGCCGCACGGATCTGTCCGGCAGCGGGCTGGGTCTCGCCATCGTCAAGCGCGTGGCCGCGCAGCACGGCGCGCGAATCGAGCTTGGCGACGCCCCGCTCGGTGGCCTGCTCGTCACGGTCCGGTTCTGAGCACACACACGAGTGAAAGCAGGCCGCTGCCGCGTCGCCCCGGGTACCCAAAGCGGGTAGATCTGGGCTTCGAGACCGACCGGTTTTCTCGACCGTGGCCGTACCCGACCGGTCAATGAGGCCCTGCAATTAAGTTTTTCTTAAGCGAGCCCGCTTATTCTCGTGTCCATCAAGCAAGGAGGCCCATTCGATGAACACGAAGATCCTGTCTCGCAGTGCCGTCGCGATTGCCGTCGCGGTAGCCTTGTCCGCTGGCTATGCGGTCGGCTCCCGACATACCGATCCGCAGATCATCACTTCGGCCAATGCCGCGGCATTGATGCCGGCGGAAGCGGCGGCCAAGACCGGTATTCCGGATTTCTCCGGGCTCGTCGAGACGTACGGCCCTGCCGTCGTGAACATCAGCGCGAAGCACGTGGTGAAGCGTCCGGAGCGGCGCTCGATGCAGCAGCTGCCGATTGATCCGAACGATCCGTTCTACCAGTTTTTCAAGCGCTTTTACGGCCAATTCCCCGGCTTTAACGGGGACGACGGCGGCGGCGCGCAGGACGATGACGTACCGAGTGCAAGCCTCGGCTCCGGTTTCATCGTCAGCACGGACGGCTACATCTTGACGAACGCGCACGTGATCGACGGCGCCAACGTCGTCACGGTCAAGCTGACCGACAAGCGCGAGTATCGCGCGAAAGTCATCGGCGCGGACAAGCAGTCCGACGTGGCAGTGCTCAAGATCGACGCCTCGAATCTGCCGACCGTCAAGATCGGCGATCCGAACCAGAGCAAGGTCGGCCAGTGGGTCGTCGCAATCGGCTCGCCTTATGGCTTCGACAACACAGTGACCTCGGGCATCATCAGCGCCAAAGGCCGCTCGCTGCCTGACGAGAACTACACGCCGTTCATCCAGACTGACGTGGCCGTCAACCCCGGGAACTCGGGTGGGCCGCTCTTCAACCTGGAAGGACAGGTCATCGGCATCAACTCGATGATCTATTCGCAAACGGGCGGCTTCCAGGGCCTCTCGTTCGCGATCCCGATCGACGAAGCGATCCGCGTCAAGGATGAGATCGTCAAGACGGGGCACGTGAGCCGGGGGCGCCTCGGTGTGGCCGTCCAGGGCGTGAACCAGACGCTCGCCAACTCGTTCGGCCTGCAAAAGCCCGTCGGAGCGCTGGTGAGCTCGGTCGAGGCCGGCGGCCCGGCCGCCAAGGCAGGATTGCAGGCGGGCGACGTGATTCTGGCCGTCAACGGTGTGCCCGTCGAGGATTCCACCGATTTGCCCTCTCAGATCGCGGCCATGAAGCCGGGTACGAAGGCAACGCTCGACGTCTGGCGCGACAAGTCGAAGAGGCAGGTGGCGGTCACGCTCGGTTCGATGTCGCTGCGCAAGGTGGCCGACAACGCCGGTGCGACTGCCGAGCAAGGGCGCCTGGGCGTCGCGGTGCGCGCGCTCACGTCCCAGGAGCAAAGCGCGGCTTCGCTGTCACATGGCCTGCTCGTCCAACAAGCGTCGGGCGCTGCCGCGAGCGCGGGCATTCAGCCCGGCGATGTGATTCTCGCTGTCAACGGCAGGCCCGTTTCTTCGCCGGATCAGTTGGCGCAGATCATCGCGAAGGCCGGCGACAGCGTCGCACTCCTGATCCAGCGCGACAACGCACAGATCTTCGTGCCAGTGGATCTCGGCTGACCGTCCGCCGGGCTGATCGCCCGGCTTCGACGTCCCGGCGGTGGGCCGGCACGAGCCTGGCAGGGTGTCGGTTATGGGGCGGGAAGCCGTCCGACACCCGCCGGCACGGCTTCCCGGGATGTTCAAAACGATAGGAGCAATGCCATGGAAACGCCACGCAGCAATGATGCGAATCAGTGGGCGGGTAATCGGACTGAAGAAAGGACCGGAAAGCGGGCTGGAATCGCGGTCGTAGTCGTCGCGCTTGCGGTTGCCTTTTCCGGTAGCGCGTTCGCGCAGGGTTCGCCGAGTGGGCCGGATTCACACGGCATGCAGGACTCGCACGACACATCGAGCTCCCCCGGCACCGTTGGCGGTTCGGCGACAGACATGACGAGCGCCGGCAACGTCGAGGGCATGCCGCAAATCCAGCAGCAAGGTGCGGTGTCCTACGTATCGGGCGGCGTCGGCATCGACGAATCGACGGCGTTGAAGCAGCAAGCGCCGCGCTGGCCCCTCGCCATGCGCTTTACGGGACGGGCGTCGGAGTATCTGGGCGACGTTCAGGTGCGCATCGTCGACCGCCACGGTGCGGACGTCTTGAGCACGCAGTCGCAAGGCCCGTACATGCTCGTCAAGCTGGCGCCGGGCCAATATACGGTTCACGCCAGCTACAACGACCGGGAGCAGACGCGCTCGGTGATGGTCTCCTCGCGGCCCGGTGCGCGTGCCGACTTCAGTTGGACCACACAGTAGCGCATACGCGAGGTGCGCTTCGGCCAAGCTTTGGTCGATAATATAAGCCACGGGCGGCCTGCCCGTGGCTTTTTGTCTTCTACGGACATTGGCAATTGGCGGGCGGCCGCATGATGGCTACCAGGGAATTGCCATGACCCATGCCAATGTTCACCGTATCGAAATCGAGCCGAATTCCCACCGGTTGCGCGTGATTCACGGCGGCATCACGATCGCCGATACCGTGCAGGGGGTCACCCTCCGGGAAGCCGGGCTTCCGGAGGTGTTCTACTTTCCGCGCAAAGACGTCAACATGGCGAGACTGGAGCGTTCGGACTACACGACGCACTGTCCTTTCAAGGGTGCGGCGTGCCATTTTCATCTGCGCACCGAAGACAATGGCCTCGTCGAGAATGCTGCTTGGAGCTATGAAGATCCTCTCGAGCAGGTGGGGCAAATAAAGGCCTACCTGGCTTTCTATGCGTCGCGTGTCGACCGCATTTTTCAGACGTCGTAGTTGCCACGGGCACCAAGGGGATATCACGATGGAGCTGACCGATGCACTGTGCATTCCCCTTGACCCCGCCGTCGTCGCGGCAGCGTTTGCCGACAGCGCGCTGGTGCGGGCTAGCCTCGAGCACTGCGAATCGTTTGCGCTGCAGCCGAGCGGTGAATATGCCCTGGTGCTGACCGTGCCCGTCGGCCCGTTGCGCGCGCGTTACGCGGTGCGCATGCACGTGACGCATCGCGAAAAGGAGCCGACGGCGCTCGGCGGCGCTGCGCTTTGCCGTCAACTCGAGTTCAAAGCGTCGGCGGCGGGCGTAGGCTCCTTGCGCGGCCACATCGATATCGAACTCCAACAAGACGTGCTGCATGGCGATGAGCGCCGCGACGTTGCCGGATACGGCACCCGCATCCAGTACGCCATCTGGGCGACGCTTGATGGGCCGCTTGCCGAGCTGCCCGCCGGACAAGCAGAGAGCGCGCTCTACACGCTCGTCGACGACTTCTTCGCCGAGTTTTCCGCGGTGCTTCTTGCGAAGTACGGCAAGGCGCCTAACCGTGCCAGCTCGGGCGCGATGCGGCGTCAACAGGTGTTTCTGCGCCCGATCGATGCCGCAGGGCTCGCACGCAAGGGCGTCTCGCACGATGCGCTCGAGGAAACCGCCCGCGGTGCCGGCGACATGCTCATGGGCACACGAGGGGCGCCAAAGCCAGATCGGCAGCCCGTGACCGGCGTGCCGCTGTTGATATGGGTGGCTGCCGTCATGGCGGGGGTCGCGCTGCTTTACCTCCTCGATCAGATCAATCCGCAGTGAGCGGCAAACTGCGCACGGTGCATTTGCGTTCGCTACGTCGCGCATCGCTGCCGCGCGCTCGCTCAGGTCGCCTGCTTGCCCGTGGGGCGACGCAGCGCGGGGCTTGTGCGCAGCATGTCAAAGCACGCGTCGATGAACGGTTCGAGGTGGCAGGGGAGGTCGATTGACGGCGGCAGCATCAGCGAGTCGCGCAAAAAGCCGCCGATGAACGCGTGTAAAAAGAGGGCCGCGCGCCGCGAATCGAGATCGGCCGGCAACTGGCCCTTTGCGATTGCGCGCTGCAAATCGCCCTCGATTTTGCCGACACCTTCCTCCATGGTCGTTTGATGGCGCGCCTTTACCGGCCCCATGTCGTCGACGAATTCACATTTGAGAAAGAGGATGTCGAACACGCGACGGCGGCGCAGATCGGTTGAGGATGCGCGCAGACACCATTTCAAGACCTCGGCCAGCCGGGCGAGCGGATTGGCCGGATCTTCGTCACCTTCGAGCAACTCGTCGAGCGGCAGCAAGACGCGATCGAACATCGCCGTGAAAACATCCCCCTTGTTCGCGAAGTGCCAGTAGATCGCGCCGCGCGTCACGCCTGCTTGGGCTGCGATATCGGCCAGCGAGGTGCGGGAAACGCCTTTGTCGTAGAAGACTTGCTCGGCCGCATCGAGAATGCGGTTGCGTGTTTCAAGGGCTTCTTCCTTGGTTCTTCTGACCATGTTGCGTGCCCCGTATGCGGGACTCGTTGACGTTCGATGTCAGGGATAGGCGCTAAACACCTGACGACGTGGCGCCCACGATATATCGTCAGATTATTGGAAATCACGCAATCGAAACCTTTTACCTACATTAACGAATGTATATAAAATAGGCGCTACGTTTGCGTGTTTCAAGCTGGATCCCGGTAGCCCCGACCGACGCTCACGCGTCCCGCGGCAAGCTGCGGACTGGCTCGCTTGACGCCGTTCTCACGAACGCGCGCTCGGCGGTTGCGGCAGGTGCTTCGCCAGGCACGAAAGCCGTTTCGCCTGTCGGCGCTCATCAAGCTTTCCTGCGACGTGAGGGCGCCGCGTGCCTTCGCGGATGAGGCGCCGCAGGCCTACCTTTTGCCAGTTATTGACCCAGGGGTTGCTCCATGCGTGTCGAACCGGTTTCTCTGCGTCTCATCTGTATTGCGATAACTGCGCTGATCGTTGCGGCGTGCGGGCAAAAGCCGTCGACGTCAGAGCAGCAGACGCCGGAGGTCGGTGTTGTCGAAACCAAAACGAGCGCCGTACCCGTGGTGACGGAGTTGCCGGGCAGAACGAGCGCGTACCTCGTCGCGCAGGTGCGCGCGCGCGTCGACGGCATTGTGCTCTCGCGCGATTTCATCGAGGGCAGCGAAGTCAAGGCTGGCCAGCGCCTCTACAAGATCGATCCGGCACCCTACATCGCCGCGCTCAACAGCGCGAAGGCAACACTCGCCAAGGCCCAGGCGGATCTCGCGAGGACCACCGCGCAGGCCAGCCGCTTTAAAGTGCTTGTTGCCGCGAACGCTGTCAGCAAACAGGATTACGACAACGCGGTGGCCGCGCAAGGCCAAGGGGTGGCCGATGTCGAATCGGGCAGGGCGGCGGTTCAGACGGCGCAAATCAATCTCGGCTACACGGACGTCGTGGCGCCCATCAGCGGCCGCACCGGTGTATCGCAGGTAACGCCCGGCGCCTATGTGCAGGCTAGCCAGGCGACCCTGATGGACACGATTCAGCAAATTGATCAGGTGTATGTCGACGTTACGCAGTCGAGCCTCGAGGGTCTGCGGCTACGTCGCGACATTCAGACAGGACGCGTGAAGACGAGTGGCCCGAATGCCGCGAAGGTGTCGCTGATTCTGGAGGATGGAAGCGTGTACCCGTTGCCGGGCACGCTGCAGTTCACCGACGTGACCGTCGATCAGTCGACAGGGTCAGTCACGGTGCGCGCAACCTTCCCGAACCCCGGCCGCGTGTTGCTTCCGGGCATGTTCGTTCGCGCGCGCATCGAGCAGGGTATCAACGAAAGTGCGATGCTCGTTCCACAAGTTGGCGTCACGCATGACCAAAAGGGCCAGGCGATTGCCCTCGTGGTAGGGGCCGACGACAAGGTCGTGCCGCACACGCTCGTGACCACGGGTATGCAAGGGGCCGACTGGATTGTCGAGGGTGGGTTGCAGCCGGGCGATCGCGTGATCGTGCAAGGCACGGAGAAGGTGCGTCCCGGCATGACGGTGAAGGCTGTGCCGGCACAAATCACCGCCTTGGGGGCTGCTTCCAGTGCCGCTTCGGGTGCTTCCCATGGAGCGGCGGGTCTCGCGGCGTCTGTGCCGGCCCCCAATCCCTCAAGGGGACCTTCTCCGGGGCGCGGGACTGCTTCCGGGGCGAATGCGGCGTCGGGCGCGTAACCACGGGAGTCCCGTTCCATGGCCAAGTTCTTCATCGATCGTCCGATCTTCGCGTGGGTGATCGCCATCATCTTGATGCTCGCCGGCGTTGCGTCGATCTTCAATCTGCCGATTGCGCAATACCCGACCATCGCTCCGCCCTCGATCCAGATCAGCGCGAACTACCCGGGCGCCTCGGCGACGACCGTCGAGAACACCGTAACGCAGGTCATCGAGCAACAAATGAGCGGGCTCGACCACCTGTTGTACTTGTCGTCGACCAGCGACGATTCCGGTACTGCCACGATCACGTTGACCTTCGGCGCCGGTACGAACCCCGATATCGCGCAGGTGCAGGTGCAAAACAAGCTTTCGCTGGCGGAGCCGCTTTTGCCCAGTGTCGTGCAACAGCTCGGCATCAAGGTGACGAAGTCGAGCAGCAGCTTTTTGCTTGTGCTTGCGTTCGTCTCCGAAGACGGCAGCATGAGCAAGTACGACATCGCGAACTACGTGGCGTCGAACATTCAGGATCCGGTCAGCCGGGTCGACGGCGTCGGCATCTTGTCGCTTTTCGGCACGCAGTACGCAATGCGGATCTGGCTCGATCCGTCAAAGCTCACCAACTTCGGGCTTACGCCTGTCGATGTGAGCAACGCGGTGCTAAACCAGAATGTGCAGATCGCGGCGGGTCAGCTTGGCGGCACGCCGGCCGTGCCGGGGCAGATGCTGCAGGCGACAATCACCGAGCAGACTCTTTTGCGCACGCCTGAAGAATTCGGCAACGTGTTGCTCAAGGTCAATCCGGATGGTTCGCAGGTGCGCATCAAGGACGTCGCGCGCATTGAACTGGGCGGCGAGAACTACAACGTCGACACGAGGTACAACGGCCAGCCCGCGGCCGGCATGGGCATCCAGCTCGCGACGGGTGCCAACGCGTTGCAGACGGCGAAGGCCGTGCGCGCGAAGATCGATCAGCTCTCGAGGTATTTCCCGCATGGCCTCGCGGTGAAATACCCCTACGACACGACCCCGTTCGTGCGCCTGTCCATCGAGGAAGTGATCAAGACGCTGCTCGAAGGCATCGTGCTCGTTTTCCTCGTGATGTATCTGTTCCTGCAGAATTTGCGTGCGACGCTGATCCCGACGATCGCCGTGCCCGTGGTGCTGCTGGGGACTTTCGCGATCATGAGTGTGGTCGGGTTCTCGATCAACGTGCTCTCGATGTTCGGCCTCGTGCTTGCGATCGGCCTGCTCGTCGACGATGCCATCGTGGTCGTCGAGAACGTGGAGCGCGTGATGGCCGAAGAGGGGCTTTCGCCGCGCGAGGCGACACGCAAGGCGATGGGGCAGATCACGGGCGCGCTCGTTGGCGTCGCGCTCGTGCTCTCCGCGGTGTTCGTCCCCGTGGCGCTCTCGGGCGGCTCCGTTGGCGCAATTTACCGGCAGTTCTCGCTCACGATCGTCTCGGCGATGACGCTTTCGGTGCTGGTCGCGCTGATCCTGACGCCCGCGTTGTGCGCGACCATCTTGAAGCCGATCCCGAAAGGCCATCATGACGAAAAGACCGGTTTTTTCGGCTGGTTCAACCGCACGTTCAACCGAAGTCGAGACAAGTATCACAAAGGCGTGCACCACGTTATCCGCCGCTCCGGCCGCTGGCTCCTCATCTATATCGTTCTGATCGTTGCAATCGGCATGCTGTTCGCGCGGCTGCCGAAGTCGTTTTTGCCCGACGAAGATCAGGGGTACCTGTTCGTCCTTGTGCGCACGCCTACGGGCGCGACTCAGGAGACGACAGGCAAGACGCTCGCCGACATCTCCGATTACCTGCTGACGCAGGAGAAATCTGTCGTCGACGCGGCGTTCACCGTCAACGGTTTCAGCTTTGCCGGCCGTGGGCAGAACTCCGGGCTCGTTTTCGTGCGTCTCAAGGACTACGCCCAGCGGCAGCACGCGGACCAGAAGGTGCAAGCGATCATTCAGCGCATGTTCATGCACTATGGGGGCTACAAGGACGCGCTAGTGATCCCGTTCAACCCGCCGTCGATCCCCGAGCTTGGCACCGCATCGGGCTTCGATTTCGAGCTGACCGACAACGGCGGCTTGGGCCACAACGCGCTAATGGCCGCGCGTGATCAGTTGCTCGGCATGGCGGCGCAAGACAAGACGCTTGCACTCGTGCGTCCGAACGGCCTGAACGACACACCTCAGTTCAAGATCGACATCGACCGTGAGAAGGCGCAGGCGTTGGGGGTGACACCACAGGCGATCGACCAGACGTTCTCGATCGCCTGGGCCTCGCAGTACGTGAATAACTTTCTCGATCGCGACAACCGGATCAAGAAGGTCTATCTTCAGGCCGACGCGCCATTTCGGATGTCGCCTGAGGACATGTCGCGCTGGTACGTGCGTAACAGCACGGGCGGGATGGTGCCGTTCACGTCGTTTTCGGAGGGGAGTTGGACCTTCGGCTCGCCCAAACTCGAGCGCTACAACGGCATCTCGGCCGTCGAAATCCAGGGCCAGGCGGCGGAAGGCAAAAGTACGGGCCAGGCGATAAAGGCGATGGAGCACATCGCGGCGCAATTGCCGGCCGGCATCGGCTATGCGTGGACGGGGCTTTCGCTGCAGGAGCTTCAGTCGGGCTCGCAGGCGCCCATCCTCTATGGCGTCTCGATCCTCGTCGTCTTCCTCTGCCTCGCGGCCCTTTATGAAAGCTGGTCGATTCCGTTCTCCGTCATCATGGTCGTACCGCTCGGTGTCGTCGGCGCGCTGGTGGCGGCCACGCTGCGCAGCCTTGAAAACGATGTGTTCTTCCAGGTTGGTCTGTTGACGACGGTCGGTCTCTCGGCCAAGAACGCGATTCTGATCGTGGAGTTCGCGCGCGAGCTGCAGCGCACCGAGCGCATGGGTGCAGTCGAAGCGGCCATGGAGGCGGCAAGGCTGCGGTTGCGCCCGATCCTCATGACTTCGCTGGCGTTCATTCTCGGCGTGTTCCCCCTAGCCATCAGTAACGGGGCGGGCTCGGCGAGTCAGCACGCGATCGGCACGGGCGTGATCGGCGGGATGCTGACCGCCACGTTCCTCGCGATCTTCTTCATCCCGATGTTCTTCGTCGTGATTCGCGCGAAGTTCTCAGGCGATACCCAGGATGTCGAGGCCGGCGCGCGTCTCGCCGAGGCGCATCACGCGTCGTCGTTGTCCACCGTCAACGGCGGCAACGGCGACAACAACGATGATCCCCCCGGCGATGGTGAATCTGGTCCCGATGACGATGCGAGCGAGGGGGAAACCGGCCGTCGTGGTGGCTCGAGCCACAAAGGACACTAGGATGCCAATACGGAACCACGCCTCGATCGTAGCCGCCGTTTCGCTATTTGCCGCGGGCTGCTCGTTCCAGCCGAAGTACGAGCGCCCGGCGACATCGGTGGCTGCCACCTATCCGAGCTCGGGGATCTACGCGACGCAGCCGGTCGCGGAGCCCGGGCGCAGTGCAGGGGGCTTGGCCGCTGCCGACATCGGCTGGCGCGAGTTTTTCTCGGATCCGCGGCTTGCCCGCATCATCGAGCTCGCGCTCATCAACAATCGGGACTTGCGCGTGGCGATGCTCAACGTCGCTCAGGTGCGCGCGCAATATCAAATCGTGCGCGCACAGCTTTTCCCGTCAATCACGGCGTCAGCAGCCGAGGACGTCACGCGCACGCCGAAGGACTTGTCGTTTTTCAACCAGACAATCTCGCGAGAGTACACGGTCGGTTTGAATGCGTCGTGGGAGATCGATTTCTGGGGCCGCATTCGCAGCCTGAAGGATCAGGCCCTCGAACAGTATTTCTCGACGGCCGAGGCGCGCAAGGCGGCCGAGATCTCGCTTGTCTCGCAAGTGGCCGCTCAATATTTGACGATGCTCGCTGTCGACGATTTGCTGAAAGTGACCGAAGGCACGCTCAAGACCGCACAGGCGTCGTACGAGCTCACAGAGCTGCAATTTGCGAACGGCACGGGCTCGGAACTCGATTTACGGCAGGCGCAGACGATCCTCGAGCAGGCGAGCGCGAACCTGCACGCGGAGGCGCGCGCAAGAGCGCAGGCCGAGAACGCGCTGGTGCTACTCGTCGGCACGCCGCTGCCTGACGATCTGCCGCCGGGCCGCACGCTCGATGCTCAGGATCTTCTCGCGGACATCCCGGCGGGGCTGCCGTCCGATCTGCTGACAAGGCGTCCCGACATCATGGAGGCCGAGGCGTCGCTACTCGCGGCGAATGCGAACATTGGCGCGGCGCGTGCCGCGTTTTTTCCGAGTGTCGTGCTGACGGGCTCGGCCGGCACGGCCAGCCTCACGCTGGGCGGCCTTTTCAAGCCGGGATCGGCGGCTTGGGCCTTTACGCCCCAGATCACACTGCCGATCTTTCAGGGCGGCCAGAACGTGGCCAACCTCGACTTTGCACACATTCAGAAGAACATCCAGATCGCGAGCTACCAGAAGTCGATTCAGACGGCGTTTCGTGACGTCGCTGACGGGCTTGCCGCGCGCAGCACCTATGATGCGCAGATTGCTGCCCTCGAACGCAATACGTTTGCCGAGCAGCGCGCCTTCGATCTCTCCACGCTGCGCTACAAGAGCGGAGTCGACAGCTATCTGAGTGTGCTGACCGCGCAGACCAATCTTTATGCCGCGCAGCAGTCACTCATCAACGCGCGTGCGGCGCGGCTCACGAATCTTGTCGGCCTTTATGTGGCGCTTGGCGGCGGGTGGCTGCAGCACACGGGTGAAGCGCCGCGGCCGGCTGACGCGGACACTGACTATCGCGCGATGCGCGCTTTGAAAGGCGCCTCGCCGCAGGCAGCGCCGCAAGGTTAATCGGCGGGGGTTTCGTTTTGCGGATTGCGAGTGTTTTCACCGGCGGCCGTGCGCTCGGCGATGAGCGTTGCGAGCCGCGCGTGAGCGGTGATCATCTGGCACCTTGCGTCGATTTTCGGCTTGGGAAGCCCGTCTCTGCACCGTGTTCGTAGCCGCATTGCGCCGCGCACTTCGCGTCTAGGGACCTCGCTGGTGGCTTTACTGCGCCGACGGTTTGGACTTGCTGTACGCGTGCCGAGATCAAAGCGCGAGCCGCGGCGCCACGTAGCCGCCGTAGTTCGGGCCGACGCCCGAAGCCTGGGTCGGCAACGTGTACCCGCCGACAAAATGTCCCTGGATGTACTTGCTGCTGCCGCCGTAGGAGGCGTCGATATGAAATGCGGCGAACGCAACGACGGAAACGTAGGAGTCGGCGTCGACCTGGTTGGCGACGGGCACAACCACCGTGACACCTGTCGGCACGCTGCTGTAGATGGTGTCCTTCACGCCGGGCTGGAGCCAAATGCTGTCGCCGATCGAGACCGGCGACGGATTCCCATTGGTGATCAAGTCGAGAACGGAGGGCACATTGTCAAAGGATGACAGAAAGGTCGTCCATTGGCCGGCGTCGCATGACGAGCCATATTGCTGACCGTTGCCGATCTCGAATTCGTACGGCTGATTCGTCGACGGGTCGATCTTGGGTTGGTTGGCGGTCGAATCCCAGAACTGAGCGTAGACGCACTGATCCATGACGACCGGAAAGAGCCCGCCTGCCAGAACGGTGGAAGGCGGCGCGACGATCGCGACGGCCGTTGCGCTGTCCACCGTGGTGGGCCGCCCCAGAAGCGCGCCGAGAAGCAGCCCAACCAGGCCGTTCGTCGAGGCGCTGCGTGAAATCGTCACCTGTACCGCTGGGACTTCCGAGTCAGGCGCAGGCAGCGTGACCGTGCTCGGCGCTATGACCGCAGGCGCTGACGCAGCAACGTCCCAGTATCCTGCCTGTACCGTACCGCTCGAGAGCTTTGTGCCGTCCGACGCGTTCAAAGGGATAGCAGCAGTCGCCATCGTCGCAGCCCCTGCCCAGTTGGGTCCACTCGTACCCGTTGAAAGCGCTGTGGCGCCAGCCAGCGCCGCAGCGTCTGCCGCGTTCTGCAGTTCTCCGGTGACGGCAAAGACGCGCGGCACATCGACGGCGAAAGCACCAAACATCAGCAAAGCCGGCAACGTCAGCAGGAACCATAGGGAGACTGCTCCGCGCTCGCGAACCAGTCTGTGCGTGAACCTCGGACGGCGAGTGACGCGCAGGTCGATGGGAGCCATTGCGGCACGGCGCGCGGTGATCATCTCGATTTCATTCACAGTTTTTCACCGCGGCGGCGGTAACCGTCACGGGCCCGGTGAGAGAACTCAATGCCGAACCGAGCACGAGCCCTATATAGGTGTAGCTGACTGTCACCTGAAGCGCGCCTCCGCTTCCGGCCGTTGCGCACCCTCCAGTGGGATTGACGCTCACGGTCGGTGTCGTTGCTGTGCCGCCCGTGACCAAGTTGTTCGCCGTGTACGAAAGCGCGACACTTTGGATCTGATCTTGTGTGTACGGTTGCGCGCGGACCACCACGCCCGCGCGGGCCGCCTCACCTGCGGCATTCGTAATGACCGCCTTGTCGCAGAGCAGCAGGCTCGTATCGATGATGCCGAACAGCAACAGCAGCAAAAACGGAAGCACGAGCACGAACTCGAGAGCGACGACGCCGCGCTGATTCGCGGCGAGCGGCTTGCATGTTCTCATCGGATCGTCCCCTTCGAGGGATTGCCCGCAGCCGGCAGCGCTTGCGCGTTCGGCAAGTTGCCGACACGTTCGCGATGCCTGCCGAGCCGATCACGCAGGTGCTGGTAGAACTGCAAATCGTTCTCTGCCGAGTCGGCGGGCATGTCGGCGACGAGGATGTGCTTGGCCGCCTCTTTGTTGCCGAGCACGCCGTAGGCGAGCGCAAGATCGGCGCGAGCCTGTGGCGGAGCGTCGGGCAGGCCTGCAATGTCGAGCAACAGGTTTGCGCCTTCCCGGGCCTTGCCGGACAAAATGAGTGAAAGGCCGAGATCGGTCTTCAAGCCTTCCACTTCAGGATGTTGTTGCAAGGCCGCCCGATAGACGGCTTGCGCCTCGGCATGCTTGCTTTGCAGGTCGAGCGCGGCGCCGAGTCCCTCGGCCGCCTGCATGTTTTCCGGCTGCGTCGCGACGAGTTTGCGGTAACGCGCCACGGACTCGTCAAGGCGGCGTTCGCGTAGCGCCACGCGCGCCAGCCCGAGCTGCGCGCGCGCATCGTCGGGCGCCGCTGCTGCAACGCCGGCGTAGAGAACGCCTGCGCGCGCGAGATCGCCCGTTTGGTACATCGCGTCGCCCAACCCGAGTTGTGCTGTCGTCGATTTCGGATCGGTCTTCAGCAGCTTTTGGAACACCGAGACGGCGAGCTCCGTGTCGCCGGCTTCGAGGGCCTGCTCGGCGATGCGCAGATCGGCTGCGGTATCGGGAACACGCGTTGCCGCCACCGGTTGCGGCGCTACGAAGTGGTTGCTTGCGCAGCCGCTCACGAGCGCGGCCAGGGCCAGCATGATCGCACGCGGCGAGAAAGCGGTAGTCGTCCTCATTTCGTTTCTCATCCCTCGGCTTAATGATGTCGAAATACCGCCACGAGCTGGATAACAGCCGGCCCCGCTGCGATCAGCGCGACGGTCGGCATGATGAACAGCATCATCGGAAGTGTCATCTTCGGCGCAAGCTTCGCGGCCTTTTCCTCGAGCGCGACCATTTGCATCGCTCGCTCGGTGCGCGACAGCGTGCGCAGCGCTTGCGTGATCGGCGTACCGTACTTCTGCGACTGGACGAGCGTCGTGACCAGCGCGCGCATCGACGACAAGCCGACGCGAGTGGCCATCGCGTTGAGGGCTCGTGCGCTGTCGCCGCCGATGCTGAGCTCGTCCGCTGTCACCGAGAGCTCATCGGCAAGCGGCGGGCAGATCGTTTGCAGCTCGGCCGCGACACGCTTGATTGCGACGACCAGACTGTTGCCCGCATTCGTGCAGATGACGAGCAGATCAAGTGCGTCGGGCAGCGAAACGGCAATGGCCTTGCGGCGCCCGCGAGCGATAAAGCCGATCGCATACTCGGGCAGCATCATGCCGATGAAGAAGGCGCCTGCCATCAACAGCACGCGAAATGCAAAAAACTGGCCAAGCTGCGGTAGATGGCCGCCGATCACGATGGCCCCGAACGCGAGACACGCGCCGACAACGATCTTGAGCCCGGAGACCACGGCGATCGCGCGGCGATCGCGAAAGCCTGCGCTTGCCAAGTGCGTGGCGAGCTTGGCGCGCTGCTCGGCCTGCACGACGGGCATTCGTTCGCCGAGCGAGGCCACGCGCTTCGCGAGGCGCTGAGGCATGCTCTGGTCGACAACCGAAGCGGGCGAGTGAGCCGCCGACGCACGCGCCACACTTTGCCGCGCACGCTGGGCGATACGCGCGCGCGTGCTCGTACCGCGCAACACGAGCCAAAGGGTGGCGAGGGCCAAAAGGGTGAGTAGGGCGGCGTTGCGCAAGAACTCGGCGTTCATCATCGCGACGTATCCAGGTTCGAAATCTTGCGGATCATCAAGAGGCCGACGACCATCAAAACGGCCGCCACGACAAGTACCTTGTGGCCCGCGTGTGTGGTGGTCAGCACTTGGAGATAAGGGCGGTTCGAGACATACATGAAGCCCATGATCGCGAATGGGACCGAGGCGATCATCTTGCTGGCGAGGCGGCCCTCGGCTGTGAGTGCCTTGCTTTTTGCGCGGATATCGCGCCGCGTGCGCACGATCGTTGCAAGGTTCTCGAGCGTATCGCCGAGATTGCCGCCTGTTTCGCGCTGCAGGATCAGGCAGACCGAGAAGAACGAAAAATCGGCCAGCTGCAAGCGCCGCGCCGCCTCTTCGAGCACGTCCTTCAGCTCGGCACCTACAAGCAGCGCATCGCCCATGGTGCGAAACGTTGCGCGCACCGGCTCTTCGCTTTCAGTGCCGGCCGTGCAGATGGCTTGCACGACCGGGATGCCGGCGCGCACGGCGCGAATAATGAGGTCGAGTGTATCGGGAAAGACGTTCAAAAAGCGTTGCCGAAAGCGGGCGACCATCCACACATAGGCGCCACGCACGGCGAAAAGCGCGATGCCGATGCTGGCTGCGATTTTCAGCACGGGAGCGAGGGATAGAAACGATGCGCCGATAAATGAGGCGACGAACGCTGCGGCGGCGCCGAACCCGATCGTGCGCATGCCACTCTTTCCTCCCACGGTCTGAACGTGTTCCTGCCAGCGGGAGAATGCGGCCAACACAGCCTTGTCGCCCGCGCGGCGCGTCGAGTGGAAGAGCTCGCGCTGTTCCGTGTCGTCGCGCTGGGGTTTGCCGGTTTGGCGTGGATCGCGCATCGTGGCGACGCGCGTTTTGATGCGTGCCACGGGACGCTCTCTCGCGATTTGGCGCAGCGCGCGCAGGATGAGACCCGCGACGACGATGGCGAAGAATGAGCCTGCAGCGACGACGTCAGCCGGTGTCATGACTGCATCGCCGCAAGCAGCGCCTCTTCCAGCCCGTAATAGGCGGCACGCTGCGCGAAGACGGGCCGTAGCGACGAGCTTTCGAACACGCCCCGCACTTGCTCTTCGTAAGCGCTCGCGTTGAAGCGGAATGTGAAGAGGTCCTGGGTGATGACGACGTCGCCCTCCATACCCGCGATTTCTGTGACGTGGGTGATACGTCGCACGCCGTCGCGCATGCGCTCGACCTGCAGGATCATATGGACGGCGCTTGCGATCTGCCGGCGGATGGACATCAGCGGCAAGTTGCCGTTGGCCATCATCACCATGCTCTCGAGCCGCGTGATTGCATCGCGCGGCGTGTTCGCGTGGACCGTCGTCATCGAACCGTCGTGACCCGTATTCATTGCCTGCAGTACGTCGAATGCCTCCGTGCCGCGCGTCTCGCCGAGGATGATGCGGTCGGGACGCATACGCAGCGCGTTGCGCACGAGATCGCGCTGCGACACGCCGCCGAGTCCCTCGCTGTTCTCGGGCCGCGTCTCGAGCGAGACGACGTGCGGTTGCTGCAACTGAAGCTCGGCTGCGTCTTCGATGGTTACGATGCGCTCGCTCTCGTCGATGAAGCGCGAGAGCGCATTGAGCAGTGTCGTCTTGCCCGAGCCCGTGCCGCCCGAAACCACGATGTTGAGCCGGCACGCGGACGCGATGCGCAGCACGTCGACCATCGGGGGCGAGATGTTGCCTTGCTGGGCCATGCGTCCGAGCGTGATGTTTCGCTTGGCGAACTTGCGGATCGAGATCGACGCGCCGCGCAGCGCGATAGGTGGGAGCACGACGTTCACACGGCTGCCGTCGGCAAGCCGCGCATCCACCATCGGGCTGCTTTCGTCGACGCGCCGTCCGATGGCCGCCGCGATTCGCTGAGCGACATTGATGACGTGTGCGTTGTCGCGAAACTTGAGTGGCGTGAGCTCAAGCTTCCCGCCGCGCTCGACATACACTTGATCGGGCCCGTTCACGAGGATGTCGGTGATGGCCTCGTCGGTGAGCAGTCGCTCGATCGGGCCGATGCCGAACATGTCGTTCACAATCTCGTCGACGATGAGCGACTGCTCAGCGAGCGTGAGCGTCAAGCGGTCGCGCACAACCATCTCGGCGGCGATCTGCTCGATGCCTGCGCGCACTTCGTTGCGCGACATCGTGAGTGCGGCCGACATGTTCATCGATGAGAAAACGGCCGAGCGGATCGTTTTGAACGTCTCCGAGCGGATCAGCGCTTCATGGCGGTCCGTGGCGGGCGATACCGTCCCGGCAGGCATGTTCGAGGGCGGTGCCGCGGAGAACTCGCGCGCCGCCGCCGGCTTTGCTGGCGGTGCGGATTGGCTGGCCGATGGGTTGGGCGATTCGTCCGGGAATGAGCTGGCCGCTTGGCCCGCGGATCTGTCGACCGATCTCTCGTCCATCGGGGGCGATTGCGTTTCTTCGGTCTCCCCCTCGGCTGTCGGTGAGCTCGAGGTGAGCATGCTGCGTCGCCCGAACATCAGCTCGCCCTCCGTTTGGGCAGCAGTCGCGCATACCACCGTGTGGATGTCGGCGCTGGCGCTTCGCTGCCCGTGATCGCACTCGCAAGCGAAATGATCGACCGCGCAAACGCCGAGCGCTTCGGATCGGCGTTTGCGCGGCCGAGGTTCTCGGCGAGCGCGAGCGTGCCAGGTTCATGGGGAAAGGAATGGACCGAGCCGCGCGCGAGCGCGCTCACGAAGTCCGCTTCGTTGACGCGGCCTTCGACGGGCGGCCGCGCTGCGTTCAACAGTACGACAATGGCGGGATCAACACTGCGCCCTTGCGCGAAGTGGCACAAACGCGCGGCTTCGCGTGTCGAATACACCGAGTGGTCGGCCACCACGTGGATCATCGCGCTCTCGTCGAAGGCCTGCTCGACGAGGGCCCCGGCCCGTTGGGGCAAATCGAGGATCACGTAGTGGAAATGGCGCTTCAGTATGGCCACGAGCTCCGTCAGCGCGCCTGGGCGCAGAACGAAGTCGTTGTTGTACGGGAGCTCGGACGCCAGCACGAAAAGACGGTCGCCATGCGCGGCGAGGGCCTGATTGATCAGTTGCTGGTCGAGCCTCTGCGTGTTTTGCAACAGTTCGATGAGCCCGTTCTGGCTCGCGACGCCGAGCATGGACGCCGCGGCGCCGCCGTAGAGATCCAGGTCGACATAGGCGACACGGCGCCGCGTTTCGTTGGCGAGGTGCTGTGCGAGGGCCGTGGCGATCGTGGTGACGCCCACGCCGCCTCGTGCACCCACGAAGCTGATTGCCTTGCCCAGGCGCGCGGGGGTGCGGGGATCGTTGGACGCAATTGCGCGCCGCACGAGCTCGACGGTGAGCGGCTTGACGAGATAGTCCTGCACGCCGATCTGCAGCAGGCTGCGATACAGGCCGACGTCGTTGCGCTCACCGACGACGACCACGCCAACAGAAGGATCCACGACTTCCGCGAGGCGCATGAGCTCGGAAATGGGCATCGCCAAGTCCGACACGTCCACAATCAGGTGGCGCGGCTGCTCCTTTACCGTCTTCATGAGCTCGATCGCATGGTCGAGCGTGCCGCGCGCGACGTGCGCTGTCGCAATCGACTGATCGAGCACGACGTTATTCACGACTTCCTCGCTGCCGGCGTCGCTCACCATGGCAATGAGGGTTTCGTTGCCGGCGGGCCGGCCGCGGCGTTTGAAAGCGTTCGATTCCAAGGCACCCATTCGCAGCGTCTCCGTTACTGGGAACCGGCCGACGACGTCGGCGACGAAGGGGAATACGACGAAGGGGAATTCGACGATGAAGAGGAGTCCGACGAGTTGAACGGCGCCGTGCGTCCTTCTTCGTAGCGGCGCACGGCGCTGGCCGCGAGCGGAGCGTCTGCGCCCGCGTAGGGCACCGGCTCGACGAGATCGGCGGGGTTCACGATCATGGCCGCAAGATTCGAATACGTGGCGCAACCAAACGCAACGCCGGGGCGGGCCTCGCCCGCGTCGATCATATGGGACGGCTGATTGAGCGCCTCGCATGACGGGGGAATGGCGCGGCCGCCGTCGCCCGGCGTGAAGCCGATCACGGAGGCGTCGGGCAAGGAAAGCGGCGGGGCGGCGGACATGCAGCCTGCGAGACCGGCACCTGCCGCGCTGGCGAGCAGTGCGGCAATCGAGGCGAACCGTGCGTTCATAAAAGGGTTCCCCTTTCGGTCGTCAATAGATGAAGCCGGCGGCGCCGACAAGGCGCGGCGAATGGCCGCTAAGCGGATCGATGCCGAGCGAGTGTTGCACGGCATACTCGATATCGCTGCTTGGGCGCATGACGCTGTCGAGCGCATCGCGCAGCTGTCCCGGCCCCGTGGGCGCGACGATATAGGGCGTGACGGTGACCACCACTTCCGTTTTGTCGTTGAGGTAATTCTTCGACGAGAACAGCTTGCCGATCACGGGCAGGCTTGCGAGGCCCGGCAACTGGGAGAGCTCGTCGCTTGTGCGGCTCTGCAGGAGCCCGCCAATCGCGAAGCTTTGCCCGCTCGAGAGCTCGACGGTCGTCTCCATCCGCCGCACCGTCAGCGCCGGAACGACGATCGAGTTCAGCGTGATGCTGTTGCTCGGATCGATCTCGCTAACTTCCGGTTTGACTTTGAGGCTGATGCGATTGTCAGCGAGCACGGTCGGGGTGAAATCGAGCGAAACGCCGTACGGTTTGTAATCGATCGTGATCGTGCTCGTTGTGCCGCTTTGTGGCACGGGGATCGGTAGCTCGCCACCGGCGAGGAAGCTGGCCGACTGGCCCGACATCGCCGTCAGATTCGGCTCGGCGAGCGTCGTCAGAAGCCCTTCTTGATCGAGCACGTCGAGCACGCCATCGATCGACATCGAGTTCGTGTGGTAGCCGCCGAGTAACGAGAACGCACCGGTAGACGAGAGGTTGAACGTGTTTCCGGTGAAGAGCTGGCGGCCGTTGAAAAGTCCCCCGACGAAGTTTCCGGATGAGCTAAGCGCGCTCCAGTTGATCCCGAGCTGCTGCGTGATGTTGCGATCGACCTCACTGATGCGCACGCGCAAGAGCACCTGGACCTGATGCGCGATGGCAAGCCGGTTCACGAGTTGCTCCTTGTCGTGCAGATAAGGTTGCAGCGTCTGGACAATGGCATCGGCATCGGCTGCACTCGGAACGTTGCCTTCCACCATCAACGAACCGGGCGCGCTCGTCACCTTCACGTTGAATTGAGCAAAGCGCGCATCGATGAGCCGTTGAATCGAGGCGGCATCCGTCGAGACCGTGATCGTCCTGCTTAGAATCTGCCGATTGCGCGCGCCGAGCGCGTAAAGCGTCGTCGTGCCTGCTTTTTTGCCCAGCACGAAGACCGAGCGCGGCGTCGGCACTTGCACGTCGGCGACGTCGGGGTCCGCGACGAAGACCGCGACAGCCGGCTCGGGCAGGGAGACCATGACGCCGTTGCCGGCGGGCACGGCAAGCACGTCGGCGTCGTCCGCCGCAAGGGCGGGACGCGTTCCGAGGCCCATGAGCAAAGTGATGGCAACGAATGCCGCAAAGAAGTCCCAAACCGAACGCGCTCGGCGCGATTCACGGCTGGCAAAGTGTGAGAACGAAGGGGCGCGAATCAGGCGTGCCATGCTAAATCCTATGCTGGGGGTGCGCCGGGCGGCAGCGGCGGCATGCCCGCCGCGCCGGTCGAGGCGCCTGCCGAAGACTTCTCACCGCCCTGTACGACGTTCGAGCCGCGATAAATGATGACCTGCGGCGCAAGCGTCGACGTTCTCCCCGCCGGTCCGGCTGCAGGAGCGACGGAGCGCAGCGCGTGTGACACGTCGCCGGCCCAAATTGGCTGTGAGCGCGGTTGTGCAACGTCTTCGACGTCGGAGGCGTGCCGATCGCGCGTGGCGAAGCTGCGCAGCGCAAGCGAGAGCGACCCGAGATGCGCTGCGACCGTAATCGACTGGGCGCTCCTCGGTGTGACTTCAAATGTGACGGTGCGTGCGCTCGTGTTTGGCGCGGCGGCATCGTCCTTGGGACGTCGGAATGCGGACCCGACGGCAAGCACGCGCACGCGCTCGGCGACGGTCTCGGATTCGACCCTATGCGCCGGAGGCACAGTGACACCTGCTTCGTTGCGCATTTGCTGCGTGAGCAGCACGTCGACGTAGTCGCCGGGCTCGATGAGGCCGGCGTTGCCCGATACATCGTCGACAGCGACGGAAATGGCACGCATGCCGGGCTTGAGCGCCGCGGCCAAGAAGCCTGGCGCGTTCGGCGAAATCACGTCCGCGGGGCCGAGCGGCGTGCCGGCGTGCACGGCGTGCCGCAGCAGATCGCCCTTCAGATCGTTGTCGCCACCGGCATCGGATTGGCCTTCGACCAGCGCGCCGGGAGGCACCTGGCTGCGCGGTATCGCCTTCCAGACCAGATCGGAATCGCGTAAGAGCAGGCCGTCCGGCAGGTCGTCGACAGCGGCGCGCACGCGTGCCATTGCGGGGGGATGCGAGCCGGGGTGCGATGCGGCCACGAACAGCGCGCGGATCAAAAAAGCGCCGAGCGCGGCGACGGCGATCAGCGCGGCTAGCTTGATGAAGTTTGGCATGGCGGCGATGCTCTCTTACGCAAGCCGCGCATGATGGAAAAGCGCGAACCCGATCTGATGAAGCGATGAAGGGCCGTCGAACGCCAGCCTGAGGCGACCGGCGATATAGACGGGTTGCAACAGGACGGCGACTGTGCCGCCCACGACAAGCGCCACGCCATACGGCACGCCCCGTTTTGGTTCGACCCAGGTCAGCCGTTGCGTCATTGCGCGCAGCGCTGTGCTGCGGGCTACGAGGCCGAGCGCGAGCATGGCCAATCCGAGGAACGATCCGCAAACCGAGACTATGAGCAGCACGCCTATCGCGTAGGTGGG
>NZ_DATJJF010000206.1:0-14137 GCF_035492435.1 Trinickia sp. | reverse complement strand
AAAACGAAAAAGGAGTATTGAAGCGATGAAAACGAAGGCTGCCATCGCATGGAAGGCGGGCGCACCGCTCACGATCGAGGAAGTCGATCTGGCTGGGCCGCGCGCTGGTGAAGTGCTGGTCGAAATCAAGGCAACAGGAATCTGTCACACCGATTACTACACGCTTTCGGGTGCCGATCCTGAGGGGATTTTCCCGGCGATTCTCGGACATGAAGGCGCAGGCGTCGTGGTCGACGTTGGTCCTGGCGTCGGCACGCTCAAGAAGGGCGACCACGTCATTCCCCTTTACACGCCGGAATGTCGCGAGTGCAAATTCTGTCTGTCTCGTAAGACGAATTTGTGCCAGAAGATTCGCGCGACGCAGGGCAAGGGCCTGATGCCCGACGCGACCTCGCGTTTTTCGATCGACGGCAAGCCCATCTTTCATTACATGGGCACCTCGACGTTCTCGAACTACATCGTTGTGCCTGAAATCGCGCTGGCGAAGATCCGCGAGGATGCGCCGTTCGACAAGGTCTGCTACATCGGCTGCGGCGTGACAACGGGCGTTGGCGCCGTGATCTTCACGGCGAAGGTCGAGGCTGGCGCGAACGTCGTCGTATTCGGGCTTGGGGGCATCGGGCTCAACGTGATCCAGGGCGCGAAGATGGTTGGCGCGAACAAAATCATCGGCGTCGACATCAATCCGCAACGCGTGGAGCTCGCCAAGAAGTTCGGCATGACGGATTTCGTCAATCCGAAGGAAGTTGGCAATGTCGTTGACCATATCGTTCAACTGACCGACGGCGGCGCCGACTACTCGTTCGAGTGCATCGGCAACGTCACGACGATGCGTCAGGCGCTCGAGTGCTGCCACAAGGGTTGGGGCCAGTCGATCATCATCGGCGTGGCAGCGGCCGGCGAGGAAATCAGCACGCGTCCGTTCCAGCTCGTCACGGGCCGCGAATGGAAAGGCTCCGCGTTCGGCGGCGCGCGCGGGCGCACGGACGTACCGAAGATCGTCGATTGGTACATGGACGGCAAGCTGAATATCGACGACCTCATCACGCACACGCTGCCGCTCGAGCGCATCAACGACGGCTTCGATCTGATGAAGAAGGGCGAGTCGATTCGTTCGGTGGTGGTTTACTAGTAATTAGTCGTTAGTAGTGCATCGTGAACGGCTGCGTTTGCGGTCCGTTCACGACATGACATTGAGAAGGAAGTGCGATGCTCGAATTGATCGAGGAGCATGCCTGCCACGGCGGCATCCAGCGTTTTTACCGGCACGAGTCCAAGACGATTGGCCTGCCGATGCGTTTTGCCGTCTATTTGCCGCCGCAGGCGAAGCACGCGCGCGTGCCCGCGCTGTTTTACCTAGCGGGCCTGACTTGCACGGAAGAAACGTTCACCGTCAAGGCGGGGGCTCAGCGCTTCGCGGCTCAGCACGGCATCGCGCTTGTCGCGCCGGACACGAGCCCGCGCGGGGCGGGGATTGCGGGCGAGGCGGATGCGTGGGATTTCGGCGTCGGCGCGGGCTTTTATGTCGATGCCACGCGTGAGCCGTGGTCCAAGCATTACCGCATGTACTCGTATGTGCGCGACGAGTTGCGCGAAACAGTCACCTCCCAGCTGCCGATCGACGGCGCGCGCCTCGGCATTTTCGGGCATTCGATGGGCGGCCATGGCGCGCTTATGCTGGCGCTGCGCAACCCGGGCCTTTATCGCTCGGTGTCGGCATTCGCACCGATTGCTGCGCCCATGCGCTGTCCGTGGGGGCAAAAGGCGTTTTCAGGCTACCTCGGCGACGATCACGAGGCTTGGCGGCAATATGATGCGAGCGAACTCGTCGCCCGCGATGATGCGGCGCGCTATGCGTCCGGCATCCTCATCGACCAGGGCCTGGCCGACCCTTTCCTCGGCGAGCAGTTGAACCCAGACATCTTCGAAGCGGCGGCCATTGACGCCGGCCAGCCGTTGATCCTGCGCCGTCATGAAGGCTATGACCACGGCTATTACTTCATCCAGACGTTCATCGAGGATCATCTCGCGCATCACGCGCGCGCGCTTTCGGCTGTGTGATCGAAAGCTCGAAAGCAAGTCGGCACGTTGTGCTACGATCTGACGCGTTTATCGGCTGATTTTCGTCGATAAACGTCAGATCACGCGAGAAGCGAGTCGATCGGATGCCTATCCATTATCTCCGCGGCTTCACAAAGCCCGAGCGCACTGACGAGGCGAATCGCCGCCTGGGGCGCTTGCTCGCCTTCGTAGCCGGCGCGACGAATGCAGGTGGGTTTCTTGTCGTAGGCCAGTACACATCGCACATGTCAGGGACTGTGTCGTCGCTCGCCGACGATCTTGCGCTTGGCAGCTTCAACTTGCTGTGGACAAGCCTTGCGTCCTTGGCCTCATTCATTTGTGGTGCCGCAACGTCAGCAGTCCTAATTAATTGGGGCCGGCATCGGACCCTGCGCAGCCACTATGCGCTGCCGCTCGCACTCGAAGCTGCCTTGTTGCTTTTTTTCGGATTCCTCGGCTCCAATCTGGAACAGCATCGTGTCCTTTTCGTGCCGGCGACCGTCGTACTGTTGTGCTTCGTGATGGGTTTGCAAAACGCGACGATCACGAAAATTTCGAAGGCGGAGATTCGCACCACCCACGTCACAGGCCTCGTGACCGACATTGGCATCGAAATCGGCCGGTTCTTCTACTCAATCGGTCCGGGCAACGGCCCGTTGAAGCATGCAGGGTTCGTGCGGTGCGATTGGCAGCGGCTCACCCTCCTGGCTTCACTGCTGGCATGCTTCGTCGCCGGTGGCTTGGCCGGTGCTATCGGCTTCAAGCACGTCGGCTTCGTCGCGACGGTACCGCTCGCGACGCTGCTCATTGCCCTGGCTGCCGTGCCTTTGGTGGACGACATGCTCGGGCAGCAGCGGTAGAAAACGCGCGACGTCAAAACGATTACGCAAGGCTACGCGGAGCTTGCTTGCTCGTGGAGCGCGTAAGGCCGCGTCATGACCTCGAGCACATGACCGTCGGGGTCGTCGAAATAACAACCCCGGCCGCCGTTGTGCACATACGTTTCGCCTTCGCGCTTTTTGCCTGGGTCGGCCCAGTAGTGAAGTCCCTGGTCGCGAATACGCGCAAACGCCTCGTCGAATTCTTCTTCGTCCAGCAAGAACGCGTAATGCTGCTTGGCAATCGCGTTGTCCTTTTCAACGAAATCGAGCGAAACGCCATTGGCGAGCTCGACAACCAACATGGGTCCAAAAGGAACTGGATTCGGTAGATTCAGTATCTGCGTGAGGAAATGCGTCGAGCGCTGCTTGTCGCGGCACCAGACGATCGTGTGATTCAGTTGCGCGCTCATGGTAAGCCCTCGAAAAATCGGGTACCCACCGCCGGTTTTTCTCCGGCACCCGAGCCATCATGCGCCCAGGCGCGCCGACATGCTAGTCCCATGACGGGCATGTTCGTCGGTACTTTGTCTAGCAGGGAATGTGCGGGCTCGGCCGATACAGCTTGCCTTGACGCGATCGGATCGGCAGCCCATTTGCTGCCTGCATGTGGGTCGTCGCCCGTCGCCCGAAAGGAGTGACCCATGCCTGAGCAAATTACGAAGTATCCGGACGTGACGCTCAAAGTGCTCCAAGGCGCGGGTGCCGCTTGTGGTGAAGGCGCGCCGCAGAAGATCTTGACGCAGTGCCCTGCCGAGCGGTTTTGTGCACTGCCGACGGGCGAAATTTGCGTCTATGGCATCAACGAGATTCCGCGGATGACGCAAATCACTGTGCGAGAGATCGCCGCCGTGGTCGCCCCCGCCAAAGGCGAGCCGAACGCGTCGCCGCCATTATTGGCGACAGGGTGGGTGGATGGTGCCATTTTGGCGATCGGTCTCTTGGCTGGCTTCACGCTCGGCAGATACCGGAGGAAGCCGTAAGTGCAAGCCCCGAGGCGCCAAGCGCCCGGCGTGCCGGTGAACGCGGCAGCCATCGCTGCCGGAGGGCGCGACGGCCCCCGCGTCAGTAAGGCTGATGCGACTAGCGTCGGCCAAGCAAACTTGCACCGTAGACGAGTGCCGACAGCGCGGTAATCCAGAAGCTCGTCGGCCAGTCGGTGTAGAAGGCGAGTGTCACGCCAAGCCATGCTTGCCCGAGCGCAAAGAGTGCGGCGAGCGCAATGCCGCTTGAGAGTCGCGTCGACAAATTCTGAGCTGCCGCGGCCGGCCCGACCATCAGCGTGAAGACCAGCAGCACGCCGACGATCTGCGTGCAGGCCGCCACGGTAAATGCCGCAATCGCGAGAAACAACATCGACACGAGGCGCAACGACACACCCTTCGCCTCAGCAAGCTCTGGCTGCAGCGTCGCGAAAAGCAGGGGGCGCATGATCGTGCAAAGCGCGATGAGGCACGCCGCACCAATGCCGGCGAGAATAAAAAGCGTTTCGGCGGTGACGCCCAGCACGTTGCCGAAAAGCAGCGTGGTCACCTGCGTCGCATAGGCGGTGAAAAAATGCAGGAACAGTAGACCGCATCCCAGCGAAAGCGAGAGGACGACACCGACAGCCACGTCGCGGCCCGCGAGCCGTTCACCGAGCGCACCCATCGAGAGTCCTGCCGCAAGCGTGAAACCGATCATGCCCCAAAGCGGTGAGATACCGACGAGGGCAGCGCCGGTTGCGCCCGTAAAGCCGACATGCGAAAGCGCATGGCCTGCAAACGTCTGTCCGCGCAGGACGAGAAAGTACCCGACGATCCCCGCAAGAACGGCGACGATACCCGACGCCGCGAATGCGTTGATCATAAAGTCGTATTCAAACATCGTGCGTGTGTCCGTGAGTGTGGCCGTGGCCATGCCCGCCATGCTCGTGCTGGTGCGTATGGCCGTGAGAATGCGGCGCGTCGTCGTCTTCGTGCTCGTGGTCGTGCTTTTCGACTTCGACGTCGCCCGACATGACGAATATGCGTCCGTTCACGCGCATGACGTCGATCGGCGAGCCGTAAAGGCGCGAGAGCACAGGCCGCGTGATGACCTCATCGACAGTGCCGAGCGCGGCTGCGCCGCCGCCGAGGTATAGCACGCGATCGAGCGCATTGAGCAGCGGGTTCAGTTCGTGCGCGGAGAACAGCACCGTGATGCCGAGTTCGCGCTGCACACGGCGCACGAGTTCGACGACGCCGCGCTGGTGATGAGGATCGAGGCTGATGAGCGGCTCGTCCAAGAGCAGCAGTTGCGGCTTGCCGAGCAGGCATTGCGCAATCAGCAGCCGTTGGCGCTCGCCGCCGGAGAGCTCTGACAGAGGACGCGCGGCGAGTGCGCGGCCGCCGACGAGATCGAGCACGCGCTCGACATCGGCCTCATTCGCCGCGTCACTGCGCGGTAGGCCGAAGCGATGCCCGTCGGCTGCCATGGCGATGAAATCCCGCGCGCGCAAGCGCCGGCCGGCTAGCGCGCTGCGTGTTTGCGGCATGTAGCCGACGGAAACGTTGCCACGTGAGACCGGCTGGCCCGCAACGCGAATCGTGCCGCTTGCCACGGGTACAAGACCGAGCACCGCGCGCATCAGCGTCGTCTTGCCGGCGCCGTTGGGTCCGAGCACCCCGATGAATTCACCCTCGTCGACCGCGAAACTCGTTTCCTTGAGGATCGTGCGGCCGCCGAGCATGAGCGTCACGCGCTCGAGTTCGAGCGCGTGTTTGCCGGGCGATTCGCGTGCGATATCGTTCATCAGGGCTGACTTCCCAGTGCTGCCGACAGCGCGTCGAGCTGCGAGAGCATCCATTGTTGGAAGTTTTGATGGGCCGGTTCCGTTTCGGTCACGCTCACGCTCGGCACCTTCGATTGCTGTGCCAGCTTCAACATGCGCTTGGTGAGGGCTTCCGTTGCCTGGCTGTTATAGATGAGGACGCGCACCTGCCTTGTACGCAGATCGTTCTCGAACGCGGCGATGTCCTTCGCGCTGGGCTCGGTATCGTTCATGACGGCGAGCTGAAACCTCGGGTTGCGCATCGAAAGGCCGATCGCGTCGGCCATGTAGCCGAACACGGGCTCAGTCGCGGTCACGGGCGTGCCGTGATATTGCTCTTTCATCGCGGCCACTTTGTCGGTGATCGGCTTGATCGAGCCGAGGAACGTGGCGAGGTTTGCATCGTAGTCGCTCTTGTTCGCAGGGTCCGCTTGTTCGAGCGCCTTGACGACCTGGCTCGCGACGGCCGGCATGGTCGCCGGGTCGTACCAGAGATGCGGATTGTCGCCGCTCTTTTTGCCCACGAGCTCCGCCGCCACGATCGTTGCGCGTTGCGCGTTCTTCGATGCAGCGAGGAGCTTGTCCATCCACGGGTCGTAATCGGCGCCGTTGTAGACGACGAGATCTGCCCGGTGCAACGCGCGTGCCGTTGCGGTGCTCGCCTCGAAAAGATGCGGATCCTGGTCGGGGTTGCTCAGAATGCTGGTTACCTGGACGTGCTTGCCGCCCAGTTGGCTGACGACGTCGCCGTAAAAGTTCTCTGCCGCCACGACGTTCACCGTCTTCGCGTTCGCGCTCAGCGCAGTACCGCTCAAGGCAAGCGCTGCAAGCCCGGCAACGACCACGGTCGGCAAACGACGGACGTGGGTTGCGATCCGTCGCGCTTTCACGACAACATTCATTCTTCTTCCTTGCGTTTTAGCGCCGCTTATCACGGCACATGCGTGCATTTGGGCGCGCTTACGGTTCCCGAAAACGAAAAGGGGGCACCCGTGACTTACTTTGCTTTGCATTCGCCGCACAGGCCCGAGAGCTCCACGACTTGCTTGTGCACTTCGAAGCCCTGCGCGGGCGCCGTTGCAGAGAGGCGTTCGGCTAGCTCCTCGCCGGGGATCTCAACGGTGTCGCCACAGCGCTCGCAAATGAGGAACTGGCTTTGATGCGGCTTGCCGATCTCACAGCAGGCAACAAATGCATTACGCGACTCGATCCGGTGCACGAAGCCGTGCTCGACGAGGAAGTCGAGCGCGCGATAGACCGTTGTCGGCGGCACACGGCCGCGCTCCGGCTCGAGCCCCGCGAGCAGATCGTAGGCGCCGATGGGCCGGCCGGTGGCCGCGACCAGCGCGTACACTTGCTTCCTCAGCGGCGTCAGCATCAGGCCATGCTTGGCCGCGAACGCTTCGGCGTGCGCCAAGCGCTCGGCAAGGCAATGGGCGGCGTCTGACATGATGTTTCCCCATTTGACGACTTGATGACATGGGGATGTTATAACATATCAACCCACCTGGGCGGACAATGACGAGGGCGTGCGGCAAATCGCTCTCGCCCTTTTCGTGCACTTCAGAGCAGGGTGCGCACGTGCCACAGTTCGGGAAAGAGCACGATGTCGAGCATGTTGCGCAGATAGGGGACACCGCTCGTGCCGCCCGTGCCTTGTTTGTAGCCGATGATCCGCTCCACCGTGGTCACATGGCGAAAGCGCCATTGACGGAACGCGTCTTCGAGGTCGACAAGTTCTTCGGCCAACTCATAAAGCTCCCAGTGCTGCTGCGGATGCCGGTAGATCTCGAGCCAGGCTGCTTCGACGGTGGCGTTGTGCGCTGTCGGTTGCGTCCAGTCGCACTCGAGGCGAGCCGGATCGATGGTAAATCCCCGGCGCGCAAGTAGCCTAACCACCTCATCGTAAAAAGAGGGCGCCTCGAACGTGGCGCCCACCCGCGCCGGCACATTGGGGCGATGAAGGTTCGGCTCCTGCATGCGTCGGCTCTTGTTGCCTAGCAAGAACTCGATCTCGCGATACTGATATGACTGAAATCCGGAGGACGACCCAAGATAAGGTCGCATCGCCGTGTATTCCGAGGGCGTGAGCGTGGCGAGCACATTCCAGGCTTGCACCAGTTGCTCGAGTATGCGAGCGACGCGAGCCAGCATCTTGAAGGCCGGCGGCAACGCATCACGCTTGACGCAGTCGAGCGCCGCGCGTAGCTCATAGAGCGCCAGCTTCATCCAGAGCTCGCTCGTTTGATGTTGGACGATGAAGAGCATCTCGTTGTGATCGGGCGAGAGGGGATGCTGCGCCGACAGGATTTGCTCGAGCGCGAGATACTCCGTATACGTCATCGTCTTGGCGCTTTCACGGTTCGCATCCTGCGAGCCGTCGTGCGGCGGATGTGGCGGATGTGGTGAACTTTGCGGTGCACCGGGCGGATTGGGAAAAGGCCAGTGGTCACTCATTCAGGACTCCTAATAATGGTTGGGGAACCCAGAACCGGCATGGGTACATCAAGTCACCGAATGGCGCGCAGCAAACTCGGGCGAACGCCATGTTTGCGTCGCAAGCACGTCGCGCAGCGCTTCAACGGCGTCCCAGACATCGACGAAGCGGGTATAAAGCGGCGCAAAGCCAAACCGCAGTACGCCGGGCTCGCGATAGTCGCCAACGACGCCTCGCGCGATGAGCGCCTGCATGATCTCGTATCCGTGCGGATGAGCGAAGCTCACCTGTGATCCGCGTTGCGCGTGCGCGCGTGGTGTGATCAACGTCAGCGCGTGGCCGGCGCAGCGTGTCTCCACGAGATCGATGAAGGCGTCCGTCAGCGCAAGCGATTTGCGACGCACGGCGCGCATATCGGTCTCGAGAAACACGTCGAGTCCGGTTTCGACGAGCGCCAGAGACACGATCGGCTGTGTGCCGCATAGCATTCGGCCGATGCCTTCATCCGGCCGGTAGACGGGATCCATGTCGAACGGCGCCCGATGGCCCCACCAACCCGAGAGTGGCTGGACGATCGTACTTTGATGGTGCTTTGCGACCCAAGCAAAGGCCGGCGCGCCAGGTCCCCCGTTCAAGTACTTGTAGGTGCACCCGACGGCGAAATCCACACCGGCGCCATTGAGGTCGACGGGCACGGCACCGGCCGAATGCGCAAGGTCCCACAGCGCGAATGCGCCGGCCCGGTGAATGACCTGCGTCAGTGCAGCCATGTCGTGCATGAAGCCCGTGCGGTAGTTCACGTGGGTCAGCATGACGACGGCCGTGTCGCGATCGATGGCATCTGGCAGCTGCGCTGCATCGTCGACAAGGCGTAGCGCGTAGCCGCGCTCGAGGTGATCAATGACGCCTTGCGCAATGTAGAGGTCGGTCGGGAAGTTGCCGCGCTCCGCGACGATCACCCGTCGATCGTCATTGCGTGAGGCAGCGAGGCGCAACGCGGCGCAAAGCAGCTTGAACAGGTTGACCGAGAGTGTATCCGTGACGACGATCTCGCCCGCTGCAGCACCAACGAGCGGAGCGAGCTTGTCGCCGAGTCGGCGGGCAAGCGCGAACCAGCCCGCTTTGTTCCAGCTGCCAATGAGACCGTCGGCCCACTCCTCGCTGATCACGGCACGCGCGCGAGCTACAGCGGCACGTGGGGCGACACCGAGCGAGTTGCCGTTGAGGTAGATCGTCCGCGGATTCAACGCAAACCGGCGGCGCATGGGGGCGAGTGGATCGTCGCGATCTAACGAGCGTGCTTCGTCACGGGTTTTCATACGGATCAACGAGAGCAGTGACGGTAGATATTTAGGATGCCGAAATATCTACGGTGATGTGCGTTACGTTCACGGGCGAGCCGTGCCTCCATGTGCCCTACGCGCGCGATATGCGCAGCCAGCGTTGCTGGGCCATACCGGCGTGCCGCAGTCTATGACCGGTGATGTATCCGACTGCGTTGGTATCGGTTTTCCGTGTGCCGTCGATGTGAGGAATCTTAGTCGAGGTCGCACGCAAAGTGCTTGCAAAATTGTCGCCCGCAGCGGGTTCGGCTAGAACATAATTCGAGACAAGGGACAAAAGGGGGGCAAAAATGAATGCAATCTCGCTTGATGCCACGGATTGTCGGATTCTCAGTGTCTTGCAGAATGAGGGACGAATAAGCAACCTCGATCTGGCTGAACGCATCTCGCTGTCCCCATCTGCTTGTCTGCGTCGGCTACGGTTGCTAGAGGAGCAGGGCGTCATCGAGCGGTACCGCGCGTGCCTGAATCGTGATGCGCTCGGATTCGAACTGGAGGCGTTTGTTCAGGTGTCCATGCGCAACGATCAGGACAACTGGCACGAACGGTTTGCCGAGGCCATGCACGACTGGCCCGAGGTTGTCGGTGCCTTTGTCGTGACGGGCGAGAGCCATTATCTGTTGCATGTGCTTGCCCATAGCCTCAAGCACTTCTCCGACTTTGTGCTGACGAAGCTGTACAAGGCGCCGGGTGTCATGGACATCCGCTCCAATATCGTTCTGCAAACGCTCAAGGAGGATTCCGGCGTGCCTGTGACCCTTCCGCAGCCCGCCGGGCGTTAGCGTCCCGGCTGCCCGGTGATGGCTCGCTAGCGCGGCGTCAGGTCGTGAAACGCGCCGGCGTGATAGACCAGGGGCGTCATGCTGGCGGCGTCCGGGTGAATGCCGCAACGCTCGACTTCGCCCACGAAGATGACGTGGTCGCCTTCCTCGTAGCGGCTGCGGTTATGACATTCGAACCAAGCGAGCGCGCCCTCGAGCACAGGCATTCCCGTGTCGCCGGCGGCATGCGGTACACCGGCAAAGCGGTCGCCTTTGAGCGTGGCGAAGCGCTGGCAAATGTCGAGCTGCGAGTGGGAAAGGATGTTGATGACGTAATGGCTGTTGCCACGAAACACGGGCATCGAAGCGGATCGCGTCGCAAGGCTCCAAAGCACGAGCGGCGGATCGAGCGAAACGGAGTTGAACGAGCTCGCGGTGATCCCGATCAGCTGCCCGGAGGGTGCACGTGTGGTGACGACTGTGACACCCGTCGCGAATTGTCCGAGGGCGCGGCGCAATGTGGCGGAATCAAAGTTCGGAGGGCTGGCAAGTTTCATCGAGTGGCGAAGGCCCCGTGGTATCGTCCAGCGTGTCGGCGCGCGGATAGTCGGCAATACGGCGGCGCGTCGACGAGGACGAGAGCGGAACCGAAAAAATTATCTCGTAAATCGGCGAATAGCTGAGATTCTAATGGAATCGGGACGTATCCCGCCGCACTCGGCCCATGTACCGAACGGCCGTGTCGATGCCTTGCTGCCGGGATTGCCGCCGCGGGCATGAAAAACGCACTAAGCTTTTGGGGGCGGCGCACTTTTACTGGCGCCGACCTTTCCCATGAAATGCAAGGAGCAGCAGCCATGACTGAGGCAAGCGAAACCGCCACGCTGGGCGGCGGGTGTTTCTGGTGTCTCGAGGCAGTCTATCTCGACGTCGATGGTGTGAAGTCCGTCGAGTCGGGCTATGCGGGAGGTGCCGTCGAGCATCCCACTTATGAGCAGGTCTGCGACGGCGGCACAGGCCATGCCGAAGTCGTAAAAGTCGAATTCGATCCGACTCGAATCAGCTATCGCGAGATTCTGCAGATTTTCTTTTCGATCCACGACCCTACCGAACTGAACCGGCAAGGCAACGATGTCGGCACGCAATACCGGTCGGTTGTTTTCACGCACTCGGATAGCCAGCGTGATGTCGCGCTCGAGGTGATTCGCGAGTTGACTCGCGAAGGCGTCTACGATCAGCCGATCGTGACGCAGGTGCAGGCGCTTGAGGGTAACTACTGGCCGGCAGAGGCCTACCATCAGAACTACTTCGCTCAGCATCCGGAGCAGGGCTATTGCACGTTCGTTGTGGCGCCGAAAGTGGCGAAGTTTCGGGCGAAGTTCGCGGGCTGGATGCGCTCAGGTGTTTAACGCTCGCGCGCGGGCTTGGATAATCGCGCGCGCAAGTGCGAGGCAGGTGAGCGGCGCCGAGCCCTCCGCCTTGTTGTTGGCGACGATGAGAACGGGTTGTCCGGCCAGCGCGTAGCGCGTGGCGAGCTCGGCGAGGCTCGAGCGTGTGCCGGGATCCTCGTCGACGAGCCGGTTGAAGGGCTCATACTTGGCTTTAGCTTGCTCGTATTTGAACCCGCTATGCAGGCTCCAGCGCACGACGAGCGGCCCTGATGGCGTTTCCCCGTCCAAGAGCGCCAGCGCCGTCGTCTGCCGCAGCGGATCGGGCATGCGCGCGTGCAGCCCGATGCAATAGCGCACGCCACACTCGCGCAGCATTCGAATGAGCCGCGGCGTAAGCAGGCAAGCGTCACGGATCTCGATTGCGTAACAGGTCCCGCAGGCCGCCCCTAACGTTTGTGGGAGCGGTGGCAAGGCGGCCAGGAAGGCCCCGAGCCGTTCCACAAACGCGGCCGGTTCGGCCAACAAGCGAGCGGGCAGCGGCGGGAACTGAAACACGAGTGCGCCGGCTTTGCTGCCAAGCCCTGCGACGCAGGGCTCGACGAACTCTCGCGCGGCAAGTTCCACATCGAGAAAACGCGGGTTGTCTGCGATCGGCTCGCCGCGCCCGGCGCGCAAGGTCGCATCGGTCACCGAGGCCGGTGCTTTGACGATGAAGCGAAAGTCGTCGGGAACTTGCTGCGCATAGCGCAGGTACTCGGCAATGTTGAGCGGGGCATAGAACGAGCGGTCGATGCTGACCGTGCGCAGCAGCGGATGCGCCGCGTAGGCGCCAAGCCCATCGCGCGCGAGCTTCGACTCGCTGTAAGCGTCACCGTAGACGATGCTTTCCCATCCCGGAAACGACCACGAGGAGGTGCCGAGCCGGACCTGCGGTGGCAACGCAAGCGCTGCTGCCTGCGTATCGGCCGGAACTTGTGCCGGGAGCACCTCACGTGCGCGGCGCTTTCGCGTCGCGATGTGCATGCCGTTGGGCTCGAGTTCGAAGGTGCCAGCCAGGGCGGCATCCGGAGCGCTGCACGGTATGAGATCGGGCGCGGTGGCTATGTCGGCGGCCTTCGTCTCGCCGCTACCGGCTCCCTCGGGCGACTCGGCCTTGTCCTCCCGCACCGTGCCAAACAGATCCAACTGGTCAAATGACGAACCGCTTGCCTTGTCACCCATCGATATCACGCGAATCGCATGCTCAAAGCGGCTGATCGTACAGGTAGCGGCGTGACCACGGCAGCGTCTGTGCGCTGCGGCCCGCCTTGCGGCAGACGATTTGATAGATCGATACGTCGTCGTTTTCGAAGGCGTACGCACAGCCCGCCAGATACACGCGCCAAATGCGGAACTTCTCGTCGTCGACGTGTTTGCGCGCCTCATCGGCATGTGCTTCGAAATTGTCCGACCAGATTTCGAGCGTGCGGGCATAGTGCCGGCGCAGGCTTTCGACATCGATCGCCTCAAGCCCGCCGCGCTGCATCGCTTCGAGCGCAAGGCTGATGTGGGGCAGTTCGCCATTCGGGAAAACATAGCGATCGATGAACTCGCCGCCACCGAGCGCCGTTTCGCCGCTGGAGAAGTCGGTCGACGTAATGCCGTGGTTCATGGCGATGCCGTCTTCTGTCAGCAACTCGCGAACCTTGCCGAAGTAATCAGGCAGGTTCTTGCGGCCGACATGCTCGAACATGCCGACGCTCGTAATGCGATCGAACGGGCCTGCGACGTCACGATAATCCTGCAGACGAATCTCGATCTGGTCCGCGAGGCCCGCCGCCTTCACGCGCTCGGTGGCCAGATCGAACTGATTCTGCGACAGCGTGACGCCCACGCAGCGTGCACCGAACTTCTGCGCGGCGCGCAGCACGAGCGCACCCCAGCCACAACCAATGTCAAGCAGCCGCTGGCCCGGCTGAATCTGAATCTTCCTAAGGATGTGGTCGATCTTTTTCAGCTGCGCGGCGCCGAGCGATTCATTGCCGTTCTCGAAGTAGGCGCACGAATACACCATATTCTCGTCGAGCCAGAGCTTGTAAAAATCGTTCGAGACATCGTAGTGATACTGAATGGATTTCTTGTCCGATGCTTTGGTGTGATTGAAGTAGCGTGCCACGCGGGCGAGCTTGCTCGCATGGGTCACGGTGTTTCTGGCGAGCGCATAGCTGATCGAAATGATGTCGGAAAGCTTGCCGTCGATGTCGATTTTTCCTTTCACATACGCTTCGCCGAGGTGGTCGAGACTCGGCTCGAGCAAGAGCGGCATCGCCGATACGTGATTGACCTTCAAGGTGACGTCCGGCGTGGCGAATTGGCCAAAGTCGAACTGTTCACCATTCCATAGCACTAGGCGCGCTGGCAAGTTCGTCTTCGCCCTGACGTCGCCTACCCATTCGGCGAGCTTCTTTTCCCAAAACATCTGAATTCTCCGCTTCT
>NZ_DATJJF010000205.1:0-86031 GCF_035492435.1 Trinickia sp. | reverse complement strand
GCTGCGATCGCGGCCACTGCCGGTTTTAGCAGCGCGACGAACGTTGGCAGCGACGCATGCGGTTCCATGTATATCGTGAGGAGGCTCTCCCATGCAGCATGCATGGCCGTGGTCGCTGTAGCACGATCCAGTGCCGCCTCCTGCAACAGGGCTTGCAGCGCATCAAAACGTGCCATGAGGACGTCGGCATGCTGCGCGGCGAGCTGCCGCAACAATGCCCACAATTGCTCCACCGGGAACTGGCGTACGAGCCGTGCCAGCAGGACGCCGCGCACGGGCGACGTCCGCAGAGCGGGCAAGAATGTGTCGACGCCTTGTCGCAATATCCTTTCCAGCAATTGCTCATGGACGGCCTGCGCGCGAACGTCCGGCGTCCAAGGCATCAAACCGTCGGCGAGGAATGTCAGGAGCTTCTGGACGTCGTCGCGACTGCGCGGGATAGGGCGTGCCGTAGGCGAAGACGCACTGCCGTGCTGCAGTGTCTGCTCGAACGCTTTCTTGAGACTCTCAGCCAAGGCTGCCGGCAACTCGGCTTCGGTCACGTTGCCGACGTTGATTTCGAGTGAATCGATTCGCAAGATGAAGTCGTCATCCGAATACTGATCGAATTCACGATCCAACACGGGCAAGAGAGTGTCGACGACTAAAGCGCGTATCGCATCGGTGTGCATCATCTCTGGTGTGAACGAGGCGAATGCAATGTCGAACAGCAGTTCGTCGATGCGGTGGTTGGCGCTCACGTCTGTCACAGCCAATAGGTTCGGGGCACGTCGTTGCGGCGGCGCATAAGAAACTTTGCCAGGTTGGCGCAAGCGGCGTTAAGGCGTTGTGGCTCAGCGCTTTTCGAATCACTGCGCAGCGCGTTCAGCCAGATCTGGTGGCGATGCTCGAAATAGCGCATCGCCGCGAAATCGAGCCAATGAAATTCCGGATACAGATGGGCCGGCAAATTGCGGCAGACCGTCTCTTGCGCAAGAGCTCTGAAGTCGGGATCGCTGAAGCGCGCAGACCAGCCAGGAAATATAAGGCTCACACGGCTGTTGTAGAAATCGGCGTCCCTGTGTGCGACGTTGGCATCGCCGGCCTCACGCGGCCGCAACAACACGTGCTCGACGAGATAAAACCCTTCTGATTCCCCATTGAGGTGGCAAATGAAGCGGTGTAGTTGCCGCACATATCGATCCGCGTCGCCCATGTGCACGTGGCTACCCAGCGACACTGTGCCGACTCGGGCATCGTGGGTTTGGAAATGCACATGCACTGCGTCGCTGCGTTGCTCCAGAGTGTAGTTCTCCAGGCGGGCGCCCTGGGTCAACAAGGGCGCCGGCAAAATTTCTTGGGCCGGCTCGGGTTGGCCAAGGTCCACCTCACCTTCCTCACCTTGTCCGGCGAGTCCGGTCAGATGTGCCGCAACGCGGGCATAGTCTGCCGCCGATATTTCGTCGGCGGTACTCAGCCGCAGTGAGTAATGCCGCAGCTGATGGCACAAATCTCGGGGCGATGGTGTCGGGGGCAGGCCCAGCAGGATCGCGATTTTGGTGTTGATGCCCGCGAGGTTAGGGCGGCCGTCCTCCCGCGCCGTCCCCTTTGTATAGTCGAACGCCGTTGCGCGATCGCGAGTCAGCGTCACGATGTGTTTCAGGAACGTCAGCTTGTTGTCGACCACCCACCGCATCAGATGGCGGTCTTCGTAATCACCGAAACGACGCAGTGATCTCTGCCAAAACTCTTGGCCGTACATCGCCAATAGCACGTCGATCAATCGGCTGCGACGATCTTCGGGTTTGTCTACCCCCGCAACGATGCGCGCCAGCGTTGCACTGATGGATTCGGGCGCATCGACGTATAGGCTTTCGATGTCCGGCAACGCCTGATTGTCGAGCGTCTGCGAGAAATACGTGTGCTGCACATCGTCGTTGGAGAACACTTGCGGGATGGCTTGCAGATTCTCCAAATAGTTGGCCATCAACTGTTCCGCGAGGAAGAGGTACGCCTTTAGTTGATGCGCGCTGACCTTGTGTGTGAGCGGCGCCGAAGATGGCACGCCGGCGCTGCTGATGCCGTAGATTGCGGGGAACTGGTGCTGAATCGAGTAGTAATCGCGAACCGGGCGCTGCACGCCTTGCGGCTCAGGCACGACTTGTTGCCGTGGTTGCGGGGTGTTGCGGGCGGCATCGAACTCGAATTGTGCCTTGCGAAGCGCACCACGCGCGTCTTCGAGAATGAACTCCGCCTTCGCTTCCTGCAGACGTGTGCTTTGCACCGATGTCGGCGTTTGGTAGTGTGAGACGGCGCTACTGGCGAAATGCAGGCGCAGGAATGTGCTTTGCGATTTCTCCGGAAATTGCAAACGTAATACCTTGCCACCGATGCTGTCGCCTTGCACCAACTGGCCGTTCTCATCGCATAAGGCCAGACGCTGGATTTGCGTGACGCCCTCGACGGCCTGCACCACGGAAATCAGCCGGGCAATGGGGATCGCCGCACCGGGCACGTTGGCCCCGGTATCGACGATGCGTCCGTGCACCGTCAGGGGGCCGGAAAACAGCGTCTCCAACGAGGTGCCGCCCGCCTGTGCATCGACGTAACGCTCGACGCTGAAGCCTGAGACCACCTGCTGGGCGCAGCGAAGGAAGATTTCAGCAAAAATCGCGGCGGGATCGCGCGAGCTATGAATCTGGATATCGCCGCAAAGAAAGACAGCCTGCGTGCCAATAACGACCACCTCGCCGATATCCTCGCCGAGGTTACGGTGCCGATTGAACACGTCGATGACGCGGTGCTTTACCCGCTCAGCCAGCCGGGCCTGTTCATCGGGAGGGAGGTCGCTTTGAAGACGGTCGCAGACTTTGATCGATATCCGGTACAGGCCGGCATAAGCGCTTTCTTCGTTAGTACTGCTAAGCGTCAGCCAGACATCCTCGATTTCTGGAATCGTGTCGTAGAGGATCTTGCGATAGTCGTCAGCCGTCAGCACCTGACTTGGCAGGATGTCATCGGCGCGGTGGAGGGCATGCCGCGCAAAATCGATCTTGCCGAATGGCCCCGCCAAGTAATCCTCGGGTGCGAATTCGGAGCGGTAAGCAAGATCGGTCAGGGCGTAACAAAGCTGCTCGAGAATGGTGACGCCGGGGTCGTGCAGGTTGTAATCGGTCCATCTTTCGCCAGAAAGCGACTGCAGCATGGCAATGCCCGACTTTCTCAAGGCATCGAAATCGAGACCGTCTGGATCAGGTCCGATCCTATCGATGTAATCGGGCGTTTTCATCACTCAGCGATTCCCTTTCGACGCGCCACGTTTCACTGCCGCGCGGGCCTCTTTCGGCGCGCGGCCTGCATCGTCGAATCCCGCTTGCATCTGTAGACGCAAAGTCTCCACCAGCGCACTGACCTGGCGGTAAGGAAGGTAGCCCAGGGCATCGAGGATCAGCATCCACTCGCTTGCATGGAGCAACGAGACATACGCGCTCCCGTCGGCCTGGGTTTGTGCGGCGACGTTGGCTTGGCGATTGAGCTTGCCGATGAGTTCATACACGAGTTTGAACGGACGCTCGGCCAGTGCGGTGATGACAAGATTGGCCTCATCCGCGGTCAATGCCATTTCCAAGGCTTGCATGTTTGCGCGTTCGACATTCCGGCTCACGATTTCACCTTGGCTTCGGGATCTTGTGCGCAGGCCTCCATCAATGGGTCGAACCACAAATTGGTGATGTAGTACGACACCCAAGTCTTGTCCTTGGGATTGCGTCGATCGTCATACGAGCAACCCACGCGCATCTGCAATACATAGGCATGGCGCGCGCCTTGCGGATCGGGCACCCATTGCAACTGCAGCCGGTTGCATCTGCTGCCGAAATGCGCTTGACGATAGTCGATTTCGCTTTTGCCGTTGAAAGCGATCATGGTGAACGCATGCATCAAGGCGTATTTGCCGCTGCCAGGCTTGCCCACACCGGCCGTAATTTCGAAGGCATTGCAGCCCGTGAGGGTGTCGGTGATGTTGTGCCACTTGCCGTCGGCCGGTACGCTCAAGCGACCCGCGCGTCCGCGCCTGCCGTCGGCAACGATGCGGCCGGCCAAGTCCAGTTCGTATTCGGCCGTGCGTGCCTCGCCGTCGCGCTCAGCCTTCAACTCGCGCAAGTTCAGCACGCGGTCGTTTGAGCCATTGCCGAACGATAGGCTGCCTTCCGGGCCGTCGAGTCGGATCGACCAGATCGGGCTCTTGACGTCGATGTTCTGGTAAAAGCTCAACAGCTTGCCCTGGCTCAATTGCGCGACCTTGAGTCCGTCCTCCGCCGTTTTATCGAAGCCTTCATCGACGATGTTGAGCATGGAGTCGATCAGGTCCGCAAACGCCGTCGCAGACGGCATTTCGCCATCCCCGAATTTGCGTTTGAGCGTGTCGCGATTGCGCCGCACTAAGGATTTGCTAGGCATCTTCAGTCTTTCGAAATGATGAACGTTGAACCGATTTCAAGGCGGCTGAGCGCAGCGCGCGTCGGACTGTGCTGGAACGTGTCGTCGATGGCGTCGATGGCGTGTCGGGAGACTGGGATGGCGATGCTCCACGGGCACAGCGGCGTGATGTCCATACTGCCGTTCCGCGCGTCGACGGGTGTCGCATTGCCGGCCGTGTCGGACAAGGAATAGGTTTGCGCATCGGGCGAAGCGATGCGCAACATCGAGAAGCCGGTGACGCTCTCGACATAGGGAAGTGCGCTGATATGAGCTTCGATGTCGTGTTGCCGGATGCGCCAACCGAAGTGGGTGCGATAGCCACATTCGTTGTGCCACGGCGTCAGGAAGTCAGAAATCGCCCGGTCAAGCTGGGTGATCGAAAATCCGTCGCCCAATCCTCCGGCGAACTTCACTTTGCAGCGAACCTGAATCCTTTCGTACACCGGGTTCTCTACCGAAATATCGCTCCACGGCGACGCCAGCGTCTTCAAGAAATCACGGATTTCGTGCATCAGGTTGCCGTTGAGCATCGGCATCTGGTCGTGGTGCTCGACTGTCGGCCAATACGGCAACGGCACCACCAGAACATGGCCGGGACGTAGGCAATCGCGCGGGCCGCGGTCGGTCGCCAGATTGGCGAAGCACTTCACCTTATAGACCTCGGGGAAGTGCTGCAGGATCAAGGCTTCATAATCCGCTGCCGAAACGGCGCGATTCTTGTGCCGCAGGCGTTCGCTCACGCGCGTGCGAAGTTGCGCCCGAGTCTCCGCTGCGCGGCCGCCGATAGAGGAGAGCGGCTGCAGAATGCTCGTCACGCCGGGCAATGGCTTCGTGCTGCGACTGATGGATTGCGCAGGCAGCACCATTGGGACCTGTGGCGACACGGCTTCGCTACGACGCACCTGCACGGCTTGTGTGTGAACGGCATACAAGCTGCAATACCGATCCAGGTTGCAATCGGCGCTCACACGCAGCCAATACGTGCCGTTCGGCATGACGCTGTTGTCCGCGCTGATGTCGGTCGGAATCGACAAGGTGACGATGCCCGAGGTCATGAAATGCTGCGTGCCATCCGAGATGACGCTGGATTGCGGCAGCGGCTTCCATTCGTTGTTGGCGAGATAGAACCAGTGCAATCCGGGCTCGGCAGGGCTGGGTTGTCCTCGCTGCGATGTATCGATCGGCAAAGGCAGGGAATCTTCACGCAGCTGAAAAAACAACGTGAGCGTGCCACTCAGTTTCGGTGCGTCGATGCCGATGTACAAGTTGCCGGAGAAGTCGAAGCGAGGCAGCAGAGTAGGCGCTGGACGGCTCGACACGCCGAGCGAGTTCCAACCCGCGGCATGCAGGTGGATGAACCGATTGCATCGCTCGGCGACGTCGACTGCATGGCGATCGATCTCGATAACGCTGCCGGCACGGTAGTTGACGGAGATGGCGTTGATCTGCGGGGTGTACGGTGCGCGGGGCACCGGACGCTGGCGTCGCAAACGCTTCATGCGAGCGTTTTCCGTCAACGTCGAGGATAGGATGTGCGGATAGAGATCATGACCAAATGCGCACGCCGGCGAGGCCAGTGTGAATTTGAAAAAGCCGTGCTTGGCCCCCGGACTGTAATCCAACGGTTTGCCGACCCGAACACCGTCGTCAGGTTCGAACAGATGCGCAATCGGGGTGGCGCTCCACACGGCGCGATTAGTGAGTCGTTGCGCGTCGGCCCGGAATAACCGCACGGCCGGTCGCGCCGACTCCGGGTCCGGTGCCCAAGCGCCTTTGGCCAGCACCGCCGTAGTCGCAAGAAAGCTGTCGTTGGCGAGGTCGACATCGTAGCCGTCGTAATAGGTCGCGAAGCCGCCATTGAGCTGGGGCAGATCCGCCCACTCGATCTCCACGTCAATCGCTGAAATGCGCTTGCCGGCCATTTCGGTGCTGCCGATTATCAAATAGCTGCCCACACGAGGTAACGGCCCGAACGGTGCGAACGGCACGGCTGCACTGAGTTGGCCGATGTTGTTATACAAGACCAGATCGCGGCAGCCGCTGACCTCCACCTCAATGTGCGCGCGCAGTATCGCCAAATCGCGCAGCAAGCCGTATGGATACAGGTAGGCGCCCGGATTGATGACGAACCGGATCATCGGCGCGGCGACGGCGTAATGCTCTCCATGCAGCGCGCCATCGTACGCGACCACCGATGGGGCTTCTGGCGGCAATTCCAGGGTCAGCGTAAGGGCCTGACCGTCGTACGCGGGCAGGTAATCGGGCACGTCGATCCAACCGTGCTCGCCCGTAATGCCGATGAAGAAGATGCTGCGAAAGATCTTGAAAAAGATGTCTTGGCGACGAATCTCTTCGTGCGAGGCATCGCTGCCGTTTCCATCGTCGTCGCCGCTTTCGTGCATGACGGCCGCTACCTGTTCGAGGCGGCGCGCGAGGCGATCGTCTTCGAATGAAATCGTCACGCTGATCTTGCGCGTGCCTTCCTTGAGCAGCAGCACGTTGCTGGCGAGAGCAAAGCCGATGCGAGCTTCCGAAAATAATGTGGGCAGGCTGCTGTTCTTCGGCGCACCGAGAATGGAGCAAGCTTGCGTCTCGGCAGGGTCGTCGACGCTCGGCGACATCGACATCGAATTGAACGAGGCCGCCGTCGGCCAAGGCCTGCTGCTGCCCGTCGCTATCGCGGCAGCATTGTCGTTGCTGAGCTTGTTTTCGAGCGCGCTGTAACGATTGTGATCGAAGTAGAGCGTGTGCAAAGCACTCACGCGGGCATCGTTGACCACCAAGTCGTTGTCGGCCAAATACAGGATGTCACGATCGTCCGAATCTAATCCAGCCAGGAACGAGGTACGCGCCGGGACGAGTACATCGCGCGTCGCCGGATTCTTTTTGAACACGAGCCACGTGTAGTCCGGCACGGCCGGTAATGGCGCGCAGCCCAGCATCTCGTCGTAATAGAAATCGAGGTAGTTCTGTGTGAACCGGTTTAGCTTGCGCTTGAGCTTCATGAACTGTTGCGCAAAGGCGATCAGCATGCTGATAGCCGGGTCGTGCCGCTGGCTTTGCAGTGACGCTGGAAGTCGCGCTGCCGCCTCCTTGCGGATCATCTCGGCAGCCTGCAGGAAGGCGTGGAAATCGGCGCGCATCGCGCTTTTGTTCAACGCGTTTTCCGAACGTTCGGGCTCAGTGAGTCCGGTTTTGGTTTGGCGAACGTCGGTGTGCGCGGACCATACCGGGTCGAGCTGCAAACCCGTGCTCTCATGTCGCAAAAGATCCGACAACCCGGTTCGGTCAGCATTGAGTCGCACGATGATGCTTTCAATCGCCATGCGCAACGAGCGGCCACCTTCGCTTTGCGTCTTGGAGAGCGCTGCATACCAATCGTTGATCGCATTGACCAGAAGGACGATCGGCAGCGCATGCGGTTCCCAGCCGGGGCTGCTGCTCGCGGCGCCGACGCCGACAAATTCCGGCGTCTTGCGCCACCAGTCGTTAAAGCGCGCTGCACAACCGTTCACGTCGAACGCCAAGATGCGGCACATCACCACCGTTTCGTCGGAACGGAAAAACGGTTTCCAGTCGCCGTCCGGTTCGTCCTTCTCATTGTGAAAGCGCACCATCGCCGCGAACCCGGTGACCATCGTCACCAAGTCCTCGAACGACAATTCATCGAGATTGAAATACCCGTCCTGCAATGCGGGCAACGCACGCATCGCCTGGCTTGTGCCATCCCGGATGACGAGATTGTGCATCGATGCGACGTCGCCGTTGAGACGGGCCGGGGGCGCCGTATTACTTGTAGGGGACATTGCTGCCCTCCAGGAAGTAGAACGGATAGACCACGTTGCTACGCGTGTTCGTGCCGCGCACGGTGTAGTCGATACGGATGTCCAGCCGCCCCTCGATGGCGTTCGTTTCGTCCACGGAGATCGCGTTGACCGAAATTCTCGGCTCGAAGAACAGGATGGCGCGATCGATGGCATCGCGCATTTCGGTGATCACGCTTTCGTTGATTTCATCGAATACGTAGGCCTTAAGCCCGCATCCGAACGTCGGTTGCATGATGCGCTCGCCGGGTGTGGTCGAGAGAATGATGAACAAACTCTCGTTGATGTCCTGCTCTTCCTCAACCATAACCACTTCACTCCGCTCGGCATCGTTGCCGAAACGCGGTGGGAAGGCCCAGCCGGTGCCGAGAAAAGACTTGTTGACGGTCATGCGTCGTGCCTCATCCACCGATCATGACAGTTGGGCAGCCCATGGCGATGTTGCCGCCGTGTGCGCAGGTGTCACCCATGCGCGCGGCAGGCTTGCCGCCGATCAACACGGTGGTCGATCCCATGACGATGCTGTCCGGCGGCCCAACGCAGACACAATTGTCGGTCACCACCGCGGCAGGCAACTTCCCGATCAAAACCGTCGGCACGCCGGGGCCGACGATCGGGCCGCCGACATGAGGGATCGGTGCCGGAAATGCGGGCGTCTGCATCGGGCAGACATGCATGTCGGTAATTCGGGCTGCTAGTGGCATCAAGCTCTCTTGCTAGGTCGCGTGTGGGGAATTGGTCTGCGTTGTGCGTTGTTTTGCGTTGTATCGAGCCATCAATTGATCATCACCATCGCACCCTTGACGGTGGTTTGACCGCTGGCGGAAAGCTCTGCTGTAGCCGAGCCCTTGCCCACAAACCCCACCTTGGCCGTGTTGTTGATGTTCAATGCCTCGCTTTTGATGTCGGCCTGGGCGCTTTGCTCGATATTGGAGACGGCCGAAATCTTGACGTTCCCCTTGGCATTGATGACGATGTCCTTGGGGCTGTCGATCAAAATGCCGTCCGGGTTCATTTCGATCTTGTTGTTGTTCTGGTCGGTCAGGCAAATCGATTTGGCGTCGTCGCTCAGCACGATGCTGTTGTTTTCTGGCGTGACGATAGTGATGACTTTTTTCTCGTCGTCGAACACCACTTTGAGCAAGCCCTTGGTCCACAACGCCTTGGTGTAGTTTTCGGCGCTCAGCTCATACGGCATCTTGCGCTGGCTGCTATAGAGGCTGCCCACGATGATCGGATGCGACGGATCGTTGTTCAGGTAACCGATCACCACCTCATCGCCGATTTCGGGGATGAAAAACGCGCCTACGCCCGACGAACCATAAAAGCTCGCCAGCCTGGCCCAGACGCCTTCGGTCTCTGCCTGCAGCACGGGAATCGACACCTGAATCTTGTACTGACCCTCGGGGTCGGCGTCGAGCTTCTTGACCACGCCGATCTGCAGGCCACAGGCGCCCGGCAACAACCCCGACGCCGATGTATCGCTGCCGTACTGCTCGCTGAACCATTCTTGCGCCATACCGAAATCGACTTCGGTGGTCCAGTTGCCGGCACCGATAACATGATGAACGGCGCTGACAAACACGCTGCCGCTGAAGCGCTTGCCCACACCGGCGACGTCGATCATGGCGCCGGGCTTAGCGGCGGCACTGCCTTGAAATGTCATCTTGCCGCGAATCTTGGCGAGTGCGGCCTTCATTTGGCGTGCCGCAGTCCAGGCCGTGAGTTCGTTGGTTTCCAACGGCACCGGCGTTTGAAGCCGGTATGAGGCGGGTCCTGCGATCGCGGCCAACGTGGCGGCGTCGAGGTTGCCTTGCGAATACAGCGTCACGGGGCTGCTCGTCTGCTGCACCGCTGCCTGGGTGGCCGGGTCCCAAGCCGTGCCGACGACACTCTTCAGTTGTGTGCGTGCGTCGATATCGGCCTGGAACGACATGAGATCGATGCCGTAGGTCACTTGGAGCACCGCGGCGACGGCAGTCTGGGGCGCCTTGACGATCACGCTGCTGTCATCGGGTATGACCAGGAAGCCGTTGGCTTCGGCACGGGAGACGATGAAGTCCCAGTCCGTGCTGTAGTACTGAACGATTTCCTTGTGCTGCGTATCAGACGCGGTGACGTCGGCCTCGACGCCGCATGATTGCACCAATTGGTTGATGATCTCGCTGTCTTTCAGATCGACGTAGTTGGCGTTCTTCTTGCCGATGGTGAGCGCCACAGCTTTGTGCTTGCATTCGATGTGCAAGCAGGCCGCGTTGTTTGGGCCAATCTTGATGCCGTGCCGGACAACGATGCCCTGAAACACCACGGCGACTTCGCTTCCGTAACCGGCACTGATGACGATTTTCTTGCCGGGGGCAAATACGTCGAGATCGCTGACCGGGAAATCGCCGTTGGGCATGTCGCCATCGAGAACGATGAGGCGCGCGGTCGAGATGCGGTTGACAGCCTTGCTCACCTCCATCGAAATGACCTGGACGGTATCAGGGATCGGCGTGCCATCGCTCGTGATGGTCACCTTCAGCACATCGCTGCTGTGGAGTTGCGGGGAGTCAGCCATGGCGTCGCACGAGCGGCGGGAAACGGAGCACCGTACCCGGCTTCAAATTCCGAAAATTGGTGAGGTTGTTGATGCGGGCGACCTCGCGGTAATACGACGGGTCGTTGTAAATGCGGCTGCACAACAGCGGTAGGGTGTCGCCCATCGCGACTTCGACCAAGTGGCTCAAGTCGGGGGAGCTCTGGTTCGCGCGCAGCGTGCTTTCCTCCGCACTCATCCAGCCAGTGAACGAAAGGCTCACCTTGGCGCGCAAGGGCTCGCCGCTGGGCTTGAACATCGTGTAGTCGATCGAAATCGATTCGGCACGGCCGAAGAAGATGAAAGTGCCCCACAACAGGCGCACGTAGTTCGGCTCGTGCTTTTGGCCGTTGTAGTTGTAGATCACAGCCAGCAAAACGTCGATCATGTCTTTGACGCTTTTCGGGCTGGCCATCTCGACAACGCCGGTGCCGTCCAGCACCAAGTCCTGCAGCGTCAGTTTCTCTGGGAGAATGGCACTGAACTTCGGCGCCGCGCTAAACTGGCCCAGCGTATGCTGCTCGCTGTAGGCGATGTCGAGCTGGCGTTTGTAGGCGGCAGGATTGATCATCGCTTCGAACGCATCCCTGCTGCCGTCTACGCTAATGCTCCCGTCGTTCACCTTGCAGGCGGCAATGCTGAGCTTCTTCTTTTTGCCCGAGCTGATGGCCATTTAGCGCTCCCGTGCCCGACTCAGAAGATCGAGCACCAGTGCTCGGCATTCCGCCAGGATCTCTTGGCGTGCTTCCTCGTCCAGTTTTTTGCCGCGACGCGCATGGCCGGCGAGCGTATCGCCACCGGCCGTGTCGATGTTCTCGCCCACTCGCTGTACGACATTCGCCTTGATGCTGAGCTGTCTGATTTCGATCGACATGGTGCTTAAATCAGCCTGTTCGAGTACGTGTAGCTGAGCGCAATCTTTTCGATGGCCACTTCGTTCTTGGTTGAGTTGAAGCTTTCCACTTCCCACTTCACGGGATAGGCGTTGGCAAACGACCATGCTCGCATCGGCTCGCCTTCCTCGTTCAGCAGTTTGACCACGATCGGCTGGGCGACGACCGGCGCCATGAAATCCATTTCGAACACCGAACGGCACCATGTCACCAAGGGCGAGCTCAGTGGCGCAATGCCCCGCTTCAATTCGAGCAGGGGATGCTTCACCCCCTTGGGCAACTGGTGGACGAAACGATTCTCGCCGCCTTCCACGACGGATTCGGTGTCGATTTCGGCAGACATGCCGGACACATCCTGGAAGGACGTGTCGGACAAGCCCCGCGTCGAACCGAACTCCACCTTGAAATAAAAGGCGGCAGGCGGATAGACAACTGAGAACAGGGAAGACATCGGCTTAGTTCACGAGAATGGTACGTTCGCGCTGACAGTCGTCTTATTTGTTCTCGATCGTCAGGCCTTCGTGCACGATTTCGATGGTCTCGATGGCAACTTCATTGCCCTCGGCCTTGAGATCGGTGCCGGTGATCTTGGTGGGCCACGCGTTGGCTAACGTCCACACCATGGTCGGCTTGCCGGCTTCGTCCAACAGGCTGATCGTGACGGGCACGCGCTTGATGGTGTTCATCTTGATCTGGCTGAACCAGTCCCAGAACTTGTTATCGGACTTGAAGATGCCCTTCTTCATGGTCACGTTGCCGACCTTCTTCATGCCCGGCATCTTGATGACGGCGAAATCGGGGCTATCGCCGTGGCGATATTTGATTTCTTCCGATTGCATGTCCAGGCCGCTGACTTCCTGGAACGACATGACCTGCGAATCCCATTTCACTTGGAAATAGAACTTGGGAAGCGGCCATAGGCTGGTGGATTGTTGCGAACCGTCGTCTGCCATCACAAACCTCGTTTAGCGATTGAATGAAATGAAATCGATTAGCTATGCCGTCGGCATCAGGATTTCTGCATTTGTTGTTCGAACGTAATTTCGATGAACTCAGCCGGGCGGCTCACGGCCACGAGCACCGATACTTTCAAGAGACCTTCCAGAATGTCGTCGGCAGTCATGGTTTCGCCTAGACCGACGAACACGCTGAATGCATCGTCCGCGCTTGCGCCGGCCAAGCCGCCACGCTTCCAGACGCTGGTCAGGAAATTGCGCACCATGCTCTTGACGGTCACCCAGGTGTTGGCTGTATTGGGTTCGAACACATACGCCTTGCAGGCCTGCTTGATCGACTCTTCGATCATGAGCATCGTGCGCCGCACGCTGACGTAGCGCCAATCGAGACTGTTGCCGTCGAGTGTGCGCGCGCCCCACACCATCACGCCTTCGCCGATGAATGAGCGAATTGCGTTGACCGATTTGCCCTGGGTGTGGACGTTGAGATCTTCCTGCTCATCGTTGGAAATCGACACTGCGGGCGAGACGACGCCGCTGATGCTGACGTTGGCCGGTGCCTTCCAAACACCGCGCGTATTGTCGACCATGGTGTACACACCGGCCATACCGGCAGCCGGGGGCAGCAGGTTGAGTTTCTTTTGGATGGCCAGAATAATTTGTGGATACAGGCTGCTCACGGCCATGAGCGTCTTGTTGACCGTGTGAATGTCGAATGCGGATTCGTTGGATTGGTCCTGCGTCGTCGTGATGGCGGCAAGCGTTGCGTTGATCTGATCGATCTTGACCTTGGCCGCCGGTGTCGGATCCTTTGCGTCGAGAATCGACGACAACTCTTGCTTGATGAGAGCGGTGAGCACGTCGGGATTGGCGATCGATGTGAAATCGAGGTCCTTGTCCTTGACGATCGACGTGTTGATCCAAGGATAGTAAGCCGCACCGAAATCGAGGAAATTCGAACCGACGGACTCGCGGAACGCGGAAATGCAATCGCCGGCCGGGTCTTGGCGATCCTTGTAGCCGTCGTACACGTCCAGCAATGCGAATCGATTGCGTGTTTTGTAGCCGCAATGCATCAGCAGCGCGCTTTGAACAGAAGCGCAATCCTGAGCCTTCAAGTGCACTGCGTCCGGCACCAGCACCATCGTGGGTTCTTGTTCTTTCAGCAGCGTGTCGATGCCGGCCGTGATCTTGTCGGCGTCGAGGTCGTCACCATAGTTGCCGACCGAAACGATGTAGCACGGGCCGCCGCCGTTCTGAAAGAACAACAACATGCTGTAGTAGAGGATGTAAGGCGTACCCTCGGTGCTGAGCACGTATTGCTGACGCTTTTTGGTCGCGGCATCGAAGAAAGAGAAATCGGCCGAGCCAACGTTTGCCGCAGGCGCACCACCGGCTTCCGACGCTGCGGGCGCAGCCAACCCGGCGATCGAGAAGCGTGTCTTCGGTGCCCCGCCGAAGTAAGCGATGAATTCTGCCATGGACGTAATGCGCCAAGGCTTGTTGGCGAGCGAGGTGCCCTTGTTGTCGGCGAATTCGGTATAGCCGATAAAGGCGGGGACGGCCGTCGCGACCTCTACGACAGAGTTCGGAAAAGCACTCTTCTCGACAACGTAAACACCGGGTGTTTTGTACTGCGCCATGATTTCTCCTTCAGGCGTCGTTCAATTGATGAAGATTTCTGAAACCAACACTGTCCTGCTACCAACTATTTCTTGCGTGACTTTGTGCACATCGGCATTGGGTAGGCGGCGGATCAACACGCGCTCGCCCATCTTGCTTCGCTCCCGTAACTGGAATCGCTGCGCATACCGCTGCTGCATTTCGATTTCACGGTCGCTAATGAATACCAGCGCGCGCCGGTTTCCCGGCCATTGCTCCGGCTCGGCAGTAGCAAAGCGCACCGTTTCGTCCAAGTCGACGACGACCATGTCGGCGGCGTTTGCATCGCTGACGAAGTAGTACTTCCAGAAGCTTTTGCGCGCGGAGAAGCGTGCGTAGTAATCGGCCCCGGCGGTCTGCCCAGCGACGTGATCGGCCAAGTCGATTTCGACTACGCACACGGGTTTGCGCAGCATGTCGTGGCGCTCCAGATGTCGTGCCAGGATGGGCGCGGTCATCGGCTGCGCTAACGAGTTGTCCAGATGCTCGCCGGTATGGAGGCGATGTCTGCCGTCGTTTTCGTGCATGCTGTTTTTGCTGCGCAGGTACAGCATTTGGTTGGTCTCTATGACCGGTAACGTGTATCGCGAGAAGAGCGGATCATTTGCGAACCATTTGAACGCCAGCAGTGCGCTACCCGGTTCCAGGCCGTTCAACAACAACTCGCGCCGAGCCGATTCGCAGAACACGACAATGCCGTTGCGTTGCGGGCGCACGAGCAAGTCGCGGCGGCGAATCCATTCGGCCGTTTCCAATGTTGGAGCACAGGTCAGCTCGGATGTCGGCTGAGTCCAGAAGGCATGATCAACACTGACGCTGAACAATGGCGAATAGGCGGACATATCGCGTTTTCGATGGCGGCACGCTATTGCACGCCGATCACTCAGTGGCTGGCTGCTGTGGCAGTCGAGCGCACGTTTGGCAAACGTGCGATGACGTCTTCAGTATCGAACGCCACCATTCTGACCTTGTAGAGCACCGATGGCATGTAGTGGCTGCCCAGCAGCGACCACATATTGCTGAGGCCTTGAATGTCCAGATTTTCGATATCGAGCACCAGCTTCTCAATGCGCGCGTCCAGTCCAGGCGCGGCTTGATGGTCAAATACCGGATGGCGCTGAAAGAAAGCGATCGCGCCGGAGATCAATTTCAGTGCCTCCGGATAATTTCCGCCGCTGAAATTGGCGGCGACCATGACGTACAGATTCAGGTACACCGGCGCACTGCTGGTGACTTGGTACGGTGCACCGGCTTGGCCGGGAGCCTGCTGACGATAGGGGACAGTGTCTTTTTCGAGGCGGGTCAGGAACACCACCAGCTTGTTATTCGTGGTGGGAAGGGCCTGTCCTTGCGCGTCGACCAAGCTGGACATCAGTACGATGTCCTCGGTTAGTGCATAGGTTTGCTTGAGAAATTCGTTGAGTTGGTCAGCAAGATGACCAATGGCAGCGCTAATCACGAAATGATCCAGACAATTCAGCAACAGATCCCACAATTCCCGAATACTTATAGCGCGTCTCAACACGGCAAACGCATCATTTTTGCTAACGTTTGGAATTGAGGCGAGACTTTACCATGAACCGATGAATTTTTTATGTAATTCATGACGTTAAATTGGACTACTAATTAATTGCGGGCCGCTTTGCCTTTGGCGCGCAGGTCGGTCAACTGCGGAGCGCTTGCGGTCATGCGCAAGCCCGATGCTGCCGTTGCATGTGCGCGTCGACGCTCGGAAAATTCGGTCAACCGAAATCGTCGGGGCCGAGCAGTGGACACAGTGAGCTGGGCCGCATTTCAGTTTTGTTGCTCGGGCTCATGATCCGCGCTTTTGATCCCGGGTACGGGGGTGTGATCAAAATATGCGCGAAAGGCATCGATAAATGTGCCGAGGGATCCGGCCGGCAACTGGTTGATGCCGGCGGAACCGCGACGCCCGCCGCCGCTCGCGAACTGTTCGCAAAGCTCATTGGCTGGCCGCCTCGTTGGGTCCCCCGAGCGCACGCTGACTGCATAACGGCCGTCGGCTCGCTCAGTTAGGACTGCGAACGATGAGCCAGGCTCTGCACTGGCGAGCCGATTGGCGAGCACGCCGGACACGCGGCGCGACCACGGTGCGTCAGGCAGTACATAAACAGCAAGGCCATCAAACGCGCAATGTGGCTTGATTGATTCCAGGCGCGCGGTGTCGCTGCGATACGCGTCCGCAAGGCCTCTATAGCGTTGCGAATCGGAGAGAAAATCGAAAGGATCGCGATAGGGCTGAAGCTCGCGATACAACTCGGCTGGCGGGACGTGCAGGTCGGCCACGGTTTCGCCATAAGCGTTGTAGTTCAGGATGCGTCCGAGCGATTGCAATGCCGCCGTCTCGCGTTCTCCGAAACCGCTTTCGTTCGATAGCCTGCTCGCACAATCGTCGAGGTTGTCGCCAAACGCTGCCGCGATCGCCCAACCGCGATATCGGCCACCTAGCTCCCGATCGACAATGAGGCTGGTGCATATCGCTGGCGAGTCGTCCCAAGCGAGCCGCAATCGGGGATGCGGGAAGGCTTTGCGTGCCGAGTGGTGGTCGTAATAGGCGACGCGCGCGCCCGCGTCGAGCAGCCTCACCAAATCCGCATGGTTGGTATCGAGCGAGATATCGAGCACGGTAACGTCGATCGGCGCGTCCGCACCCGGAGAGGGAATGCGTGACAGCAGCCCTACGTCCCGCTTCACGCCGGTAATCAGCGTCGTTTGGGCCGGTCGCGCCAGCCTGAGTTGGTGCAGGGCGCAGATACCGTCTGCGTCGCCATTGAAGACATCGAAAGCGGGCCGGGCGGATGCTTCGCCGGTTGTATCGTTGGCATGTGCAGTCATTGTTCAACCCCCGCGCTACTTGCTTCGAGATAGTGCAAAAGTTAGACCGCTGCCGCGCGTTGCGGCGAAACGACCATTTTCGACGACTGCGTCGTCGCCGCAGGCAGCGGGCGTGAGCGTTTTGCGATTCATCGGTGGTTTCAGTGACTCATTACATCGTCTTGCTGCGCACTCATCAGCGGCGCAGTGTTGCAGAAGCGGGGGCTACTGCGTGCCAGCTCTTCATCCCAGGGCGAGCGCGCATCTAACGATACCCCAATGTCAAGTTGCCGATGCATCGTACTGGGCAGCGCTTTGGCAACCCTCGGTTCGCTCGCATGCTGCGGCAATTGACGGATACATTTGGGCGAATCTTAGCGGCTGAGCCTGAAGATGCCTATTGTGTCGCTGATTCATGGGGTTGGCGGGATTCGCTGCGATAGCGTTCACATCGGATCCGGTATGCACCTAGAGCGTCAATGCAGCGATGCCGGCGACCAGGTCGCGCGAGCAAGGAAACCCCCAGTTCCCAGGGCGACTATCATTTCCGACGAGTTCATAACTCCACAAAGTTAAACTCAACACTGACAACATCGCGATTTGCGGTGATTGCTACATTAGAAAGCCGGGGAACATGCGCAAGCGTGCATAGATAGATATACGGCAGAGAAAGGTTTTTCTTGAGGACTTGATGCTTGCATATTACGAAATTGTCGAGCATTCAATACCGTTATATGGAAGGAGTCATGCTGCGGTTGTAGCCTGTCAAAAATCTTTCCAAAACCTTGCATTGGTGGCCGTCCGGGCAGAGCCAAACATATGAATAGCATTGCGTCGAGCGCCCGCTTTAATTCATCACTTTCTTAGTTAGGCCACTTTCCGTATAGGTCGATTGAGTTCTTACAGGGCCCGTTTGACATGGGTCAAATTTGGTACCATGTGCCTATGGCGAAGGCTCCATAATGCGTATCGCATCATGCCTGAACAGGCGGTAATGCCAGCGAATTGGGCAGTTCCCGGGAAAGCGCGCTCGGCTGGGACTGGGCAATGAAATGCCAAGTGGAACTAACCGCTTTTTGTGTGTTTGCGCTATCGAATTCAACACGTGTCTTTTTGATGGAGCACGTCAATGGACGATGAACAGGATCGTTTAATACTTGAAACCCACTTCGGCATGGCTAGTCCGTGCTGGCGCCTGGGAGGCGATAGCAACGCACTTGAGCTGGCGGCCGTACGCGGAATGACCAACGTAAGCATTGCACTGAAATCGGATCAGGCAGCGCAAATTCGCAGCTTTACCGGCGTCACATCGCATCTTCTGCTCGACATTTCGATCTTTGGCGACCCGATGCGCCTGCATTTGGTTGGAAAAAAGTGCAACCAAACGGAGTGGGCCGGAACGGCGTCCGCCTACACCGATACGGAGTCGGTTGCGCGTGATCTGGCTCACGGACTCTCGTGTGCCGAGCAGGTCGTGTCGGAAGTCAACTCGCTCGTTGCAATCCTCGATCGAAATGGAAACGTGCAACGTTTCAACCGCATGTGCGAGGAAGTGACCGGCATGCGGGAAGAGGATGTGGTGGGTAAGAGTGCTTATGCGCTTTTTATGAGTCCGGAACAGGCTGAAAAATCAAAGCAGAACATTTCCAATTTCTTTGCCACTAAGGAGCCTTGTGCCGTCGAGCGCTATATCAATACGGTCAAGGGTCCGCGTCTATTCCTGTTCCGCAACAAGTTTGTCCGGAGCGGAAGCGGGGCGGACGATCAGTTTTTGATTTGCTCGGGCACGGACATCACCGAGGAGCGCAAAGCACGGCACAGGCTTTTCGAACTTGCCAATACGGACGGTCTCACCGGATTGCCGAACCGCAACGCGATCAACGAAAAGATCGAGGCCGCGCTTGCGGGCACTGGCGGTTCGCCGCAATCTCGGATTGGCATCTTGTTTCTCGATCTCGACAATTTCAAACGGGTCAACGACCACTATGGGCATGCATTTGGGGATCGCCTGCTCAAAGAAGTGTCGGACGTGATAAAAGGCTGCCTGCCGAACGATGCGACGCTGGCCCGGCTGGGCGGTGACGAATTTTTGGTGTTGTTGGATAACGCAACGAACTTCCTGTTGGAGGAGACGGCCCAGCGCGTTTTAATGCGCTTGCGTACGCCGTTTCATCTGGACTTGATGGAAATCTATGGCAACTGCTCCATCGGCATCGCGCTGTACCCTGAGCACGGCAACACGCTGGAACGCCTGATTCGAAGCGCGGACACCGCCATGTACGCGGCCAAGTACGCGGGCAAGCATACCTATCGATTCTTCTCGGCCGAGATGGATTGGAAGGTGGCTGAGGACTTGTGGCTCGATACCAATCTGCGCAAGGCGCTGGTCGAGAACCAATTCGTCCTCCATTACCAGCCGTTGATCAACATCGTAACGGGGAAGGTGCACGGTGCGGAAGCATTGATCCGCTGGCATTCGCCGGAGCGCGGTCTGGTGCCCCCCACAGAATTTATCGGGTATGCGGAAGGGTCCGGATTGATCGGCCCATTGGGGCGGTGGGTGATGAAGGAGGCGGCAACGCAAGCGGCCAAGTGGAAAGCGAAGGGCTTGGATATTCGCATCTCGGTCAACGTGTCCGCGCGACAGCTTTGCGATACCGATATCGCGAAGCGCTTTGGCGAGATCCTCGAGGCTGCGGGTCTTAAATCGTGTCCCCTCGACATTGAACTGACGGAAAGCTGCTTTATTGAGGATGAAGGCACCGCGCTGGCGCTCATGGATCAATTCCGGAAACTTGGCGCACGCATTCATCTGGACGACTTTGGAACGGGGTATTCGTCGCTCGCGCAACTGCTGCGCATTCCACTCGACATGATCAAGCTTGATCGCAGCTTCATCAAGGGCATCGATACGAACCCCAAATCGCAGGCTTTGGTGCGTTCGATCGTTGCAGTCGCGCAGGCGCTGGGGTTCTCCGTACTCGCTGAAGGTGTCGAGACGCAAGCCGAGGCAGATGTGCTTAAGCGGATTGGTGTGAATTTCGTGCAAGGATTTTTGTTTGCGCGGCCGATGGCAGTCGAGGATTTTGAAACGTGGGTTGGCTTGGCACAGAAGGCTCCGGCTGAGTGCCTGAACCTTCCTTGCTACTAGTTGCAACTCATGCAGTTACGCCTTTAACTTGCGCGCTTTAATTTGGACACTCGCCGGTTTTGAAGCATGACGAGCCGCTCCATGTAGGCGATGTCCTTCTCCTCGAGGGTAAATGCGGCGTGCACCCAATCCTCGGTGATGTCCATCAGTTCTGCACGCGAGAGCGGCAGCACACGCTGGCGGGCGCGAATCATCGCACGTATTCCGTTCAGTTTCGGACGCATCACATCGATGAAGGTGCGGGTGGCCAAGTAAGCCTCGCCTGCATTGAACGTTTGGTCGATCAGGCCTTTGCTCAAGTACCACTCGGCATCATGCGATTCGCCTGTGCTGATCAGTTCCTCAGCCAGTCGCATGTGCGATTTTCGGGCCACTAACGAGTAGCCGCCCATTCCGGGAAACAGATTGAAGGCGATTTCCGGGAATCCGAGCCTGGCGTCTTTTTGGGCGAGCACAAAGTGATGCGCCAGCGCCGCCTCGAAGCCACCACCCAGCGCGGTTCCCTCGATCATCGCGATCGACACCGCGCCAGTTCCGAAACCGGTAAAGATTTCATAGACGCCGTCGATACACGAGCGCGCGTACGCCATCAGCATGTCCCGTTGTCCGGTACGAATGGCCTCAACAAAGAAACTGAGATCGCCGCCCACATTGAAAATCTCCGGCACGAACGAGCCCGTCACCCAAAAATCAAAACGCAGCGCGGATTCACGGGCCGCTCGCGCTAGTTTTATGATGTCCGAAACCAGGCTCTGGTTGAAGCATGGGCGTGGTTGGGATCTGAGCATCATCCACATGATGTTACGTCCTTCCTCGTAGTATGCGCTGAGCTGAGACAGGTCGCCTGCCTCAAAAAATGGCCGGCACGCAGGATGGTTTTTGGGATTCATTAGAGTGTCCTAGTGTTTAAAGTTTGTTTACCTCGCTTTACTTTTGGTAAAGCCGCAACAGGCTAAAGCACTAAACAAAATGACACCACGCGAATCGAAGCGATGTTCGATCAGTCGGCGTTGTTCTCGGGTCATAAAGCTGAAAACAAATTGTTCACCCCTTGACACTGACGCGCCGAGGTACTCGTATTGGCGATTTTTTGGGGAAGCGGTTTAAGGGATTGGTAAGAAATCTCGGCGATCGAAGGGGACGGGGCGGTGACGAGCGGGACGCGTCTTGGCGGACAAGAAACGCTCGCTCTGATGGGCGTAATGCGCTTCGACGCAACGTGATGAAGCGAGGCACGGCGAGGACGAAAAAATATCAATCTGCTCGAATCTTAGATGCTCAAGCGTAAAAAATAGAATTTCAATATGTTAATGAAACCTGATCGATGCTTCAGTGATCCGAGTCACATCTGCTCGCGAAGGATGAGATAAGTAGGTGGGGCACTCCGTGTCTTGTATTCGATGTGCCACTTCAGTGCGTGGAATCGTGGTTGATAAAGCACGCGGTTCTCGAGATTTATTTGTGCCTTGTGAAGTTTATCGCGGGAGCATTGGCCTCTTTTTGCACCGCGCCTCGCCACGCCGATCAGCCAATGAGTTCGGCACCGTCTGTGCACTGTGATGGGAGCGGTGCGTTTCCCGGCGCGCTGAGATGCGCCGACGCGTGCCCATCTATCCAAGAATGATCCATTAATGAATGTTGGCGTAATCGATCACGACTGTGACGGAATTCGCCATCCGTGTACGAGTATGTTTTTAAGATACGAGTAAGCTTGGGTGCGAAAAGCCATAAATAATTCGTACCTAAAACAAAGCATGTAATTGGGGTAGGTAACGCGCCGTTTGTCGGGCGGGAAAAAACAAGCGGCTAAATGCGTTATAGAAAATTCAATCCATCATGCACCGCGTAGGCGGGCAGGAACAAATTGGCTGTTGGGGCGCATGCGCACAAGAGCCTGAACAATGAGCCAAGCCAAAAGAGGGGCCGGGGTGGTGAAAGCTTCGAATAATGAAGGGCCGGCGTCGCACGCCGAAACAATTGCGCAGCCCCATACGCATCAGTTGCTGGGGCGACGCGCACTCAGCACTGCGTTTGCATGGTGTAGGGCCGATTCCATACACCGGCTCCATGCGCACACCGTGGGTGTTTCATGAGCCGCGCCGCGAGTCTGGTGAAAGCGCCTCTGCAGGCTATCTGCTCCGACGCAGGCGGTGCTGGCCCCGATTGCCCGCCGCTATGTATCGTTGCCTCGATCGTCAATCTGCGTCGAATTGGCTTGGCATACGAGCCAGGGCTCGCCTCTACCGTGCGTCAAGTGGTCTTGGGACGAGCTCGCGAGTTCTGCCGAGCGGAGGGTGGGTTCGCGGCCGCGAGCGGCGAGCACATTGTTTGTGTATTTGAGTACGGCCCGAACCTCGAATTGGATGGAGGGCAAAGAAAACCGAGTGAAGCGGAGCTTGTCGACAAAATCATCGAACTGCTCGGCGTGGGTGTCGAAAATGGTTACGGGCGATTGGTCTACCCCGCGATTCACACAACGGTGGTGGAGCGCGCAGATTCGTCGTTAGACCTGTTGGATGTGGTCGCGCGGCAGGACCACGATGAAAGCCTGGGCTGGCGGAGCCGATATGTCGCCGACATGGAGCGGGCCGAGGATTTGCTCACGGCATTGAGCCGCGGCGACCTGTACCTCGAATACGACGCAGTGCAAAGGAGCTATGACGTCGACCCCATTTCTCACTATGACGTGCTGTGGCGTCGGAAGGGAGACTGCACGCTCGTCAGGTCCACGCAGCAGCTTGCTGCGCTCGAGCGGCTCGGCCTCGTGAGTCGGCTCGACAGGTGGATGGTTACGTCCGTGATCGACATGCTGCGAGAACATGCGGGCCCGTTTCGGCTGAGGTGCAGTATCTCTGCGCAGAGCGCAAGGCTCGACGGCTGGTGGCACCTCGTGATTGAGACGCTGGCAAGGCAGCCACGAGTGGCTTCCCGGCTGGTTATCCAACTGACGGGCGTTGGATCGCTCAGAGAGCCGCCGCTGTTGGAGTTCATCAAGGTGCTGCGGATGCTGGGTTGTAGCGTCGCCTGGCCGGAATCCGCAAAGTCCATCAAGTACTCGGAAGTCTCTTTCGGCTAGCCGATGTCGGCAGGTTGGAGGGGCGCATGTCTGCCCATACGCAAGAGTGCGAGCCATGCTTGCATGAGGAAGGCTTATCGGCCTGCGACAACTGTGCCGAGAAAAGCGACTAACTATGACCGATAAAATGTGCGCTGCCAATTGACTGGATGATGACAAGAGTTGATCACGTTGGGAGTCTCACCGTCTACGTGTGGGAAGGAGAAATCCAGCTCGTGGACCGCGTCGTTCGTTCTTTGACCGGCAGCGCGGACGTCAAGGTCGTTCGAACCGACGACATCGCGGCACTGCCGATCATGAACCGGCTCCGCACTTCATTGGCAGTAATCGACACGAGTGTGTTCGACGGTTCGATGGCCGCCCTCTGCGAATGCCAGAGGGCAGCAGCCACGCCTGTCATTTGGGTCGGCACAACGCCGCAAGCCGACGACGGCGTAGAAATCGATCAAGGTTTGAACGTGCTGCCGCTCGACTTCAGCGATTCGGCCCTGCGCTGTATGGTGGAGCGGATAGCCTCGAACCTGCGTGCAGAAGATGGCGAAACACCTGCTGACGGGCTGATCGCACATGCAGACTGTATGCGGACATTGTTGCAAGAGGTTGACCTGTTCGCCGATTGCGACATGAGTGTGCTCATTTGCGGCGAAACCGGCGTGGGTAAAGAGAGCATCGCGAATTTGCTGCACAGGAAGCATCGCCGCTATCGGCGAGGGGCATTTGTGCCCGTCAATTGCGGCGCGATACCGGAAGGCCTTTTCGAATCGCTGTTTTTTGGTCACGCAAAAGGGGCATTCACCGGCGCATTGAGCGCGCATAAGGGTTATTTCGAACAAGCTGACGGAGGCACGCTTTTTCTGGACGAGATCGGAGACTTGCCGTTGCACCAACAGGTGAAGCTTCTGAGGGTGCTCGAGGATGGCACGGTTACGCGAATAGGATCGACCACGCCGAATCGAGTGAATTTCAGGCTAGTCACGGCGACAAACAAATACCTTCCGCGGCTTGTCAAGGACGGCTCGTTCCGCGTCGATTTGTTTTATCGGCTCGCTGTCATCGAACTGAGCGTTCCCTCGCTTGAGGCCCGTGGGGCTATCGACAAGGTCGCAATTTTCAACTCCATCTTTGCAGGATCCGTCGGTAAGGCACTGATGCCTACCTTGCCGGACATGCCGCGGTGGCTTGAGGCCGAGATCGCAAAGATGCGATTTCCCGGCAATGTTCGCGAGCTCCGCAATTTGGCCGAACGAATCGCTGTGACCGTCAGGCAAAGCGGCCGATGGGATCCCGATCGGCTGCGCGCATTGCTTGCCAATGCGCAGAAGACCCAAGCGGCGATGGCTGAGCGCTCCAGGGAGGGGGTGAGCGACCGTAGTAGTCGCGACATTGCTGACAGAAACCGCGTTCTGGAAGCGCTTACCGCAAACGGCTGGAAACGCCAGGACACCGCGCAGTATTTGGGGATTAGCCGAAAAGTGCTGTGGGAGAAGATGAAAAAGTATCAAATCTTTGAAGCGGAGCATGCAGGGGTTACATAGAGATTAGACCTTTAACGTGCATCGTTTCGACGAGGGAAGTCGAGGTGGACAGTTTGATCCGTCGATGCGTTAAAGCCATACGCGTGCAACGGAAAGTTTGAGCGAACCGGCCTGATGGAGCGGATAAAGCGCGCTCATGTGGGCCGCCACAGCGAGTTGGCGGAATCGATCATTAGGGTGACCGAATACGCCATCCGCCTTCCCGTATTTTTCACCCCTATGCAATTGCTTGTTTGAAGCCAAACGAGCGGTGCATCGAAGCGATGATGCGTTGCTTCGATATCGCACATCGGCAAACGTGACCTTTGTGAAAGTGAAGGCAAAGGTCAAAAAAATAATGTCATAGCCGGATTTGAGTCGTCATTGCAGTAAGGCTATGACATTGATCATGCAACAGGCAAGTGTGTGTAAACCCGAGCCACGTGTTGGTAATTGGTTTCCCGTATCCGTAGGAGTCCTAAGCGATGAGACGAGAGGTTCGAGATGCCAAAACGGTGGATCCATCCACGCATGAGCCGGCCTTGACATCCGGTGTGCAAGCCGCTCGGCAACCGGTTATGCCGGTGGTGCCCGTGGTTTTGGCGGGTGGTTCTGGAAGCCGTCTTTGGCCGATGTCGCGAGAGCAATATCCCAAGCAACTATTGGGAATAACCGGTGCCTCCTCGCTTCTCCAGTCAACATTGGAGCGTTGGCGCGGCTTCGAAGCCGATAGGGGAAGAAAGGTTGCAACTCCGCTGGTGATTTGCGGCGACGACCATCGGTTCATCACCGCCAAGCAGCTCGCCGCTAGTGCCGTCAATGCACACATCATTGCCGAGCCGTCGCGGCGCGGAACGGCATCGGCCTTGACACTGGCCGCTGCGGCGGCTGCAGACGCCGGCGATTCCATCATTGTCGCAATGCCAGCCGATCATTTGATCGCGGACGTTCCGTCTTTCCAAGAAGCTATCAACGTGGCGTTGAGTCATGCGGAAGCTGGCGCGATTGTGACGCTTGGAGTGCCGCCAACGCGAGGGGATACGGGATTCGGGTACATCAAGCTCGGAAATGAAATTGGACGCAACGCCTACCGCATAGAGCGCTTTGTCGAAAAGCCGGCGGAGGAATTGGCGACGCAGTACGTCAATTCCGGCGGCTATTGGTGGAACAGCGGAATTTTTATCACGCGCACGAGCGTCTGGCTCGAGACTGTGCGTCGCCTGCAGCCGGCCATGTTTGAGGCATGCGTGGCCGCGTATGCCAATGGGCGGCAGGATGGCTCGTTCTATTGTCCGGCTGCAGAGGACTTTTCGCGATCCCCTAATGATTCGATCGATTATGCGGTCATGGAGCATCTAAGTTCATTCGACGAGCATGTGTACGGAGTGGCGGTTCGAATGGAAGCCGGTTGGTCGGACTTGGGGGCGTGGGACGCAGTGTGGGAGGCGTCGGAAAAAGACGCGAACGGAAACGTTGCACGCGGGCGCGTCATCCTTGAAGGAGCGACTTCGAGCTTCGCGCATTCCGATGGTCGACTCATCGCCTGTGTCGGTGTATCCAATCTTGTCGTGGTGGAGACGGACGATGCTTTGCTTGTCGCTGACCGCTCACGTGTTCAGGACGTCAAAGGGGTTGTCGAGCGAATCAAAGCTGATAAGGGACTTGAGGCCAATGTTCATCGTAAAGTCAGGCGGCCCTGGGGTTATTACGATTCGATCGATCAAGGTGAGCGCTTCCAGGTAAAGCGGATCGTCGTCGAGCCGGGGGCTTGTTTGTCGCTGCAACTTCATCATCACCGAGCCGAGCACTGGATCGTCGTGCGTGGTACGGCTCACGTCACACGCGGTGAAGAGAAGTTTCTGCTGTCTGAGAATGAGTCGACGTTCATACCACTTGGGGTGCGACACCAGCTCGAAAATCCCGGCAAAGTGCCGCTCGAAATCATCGAGGTGCAATCGGGTGCTTATCTAGGCGAGGACGACATCGTTCGCTTTGACGACAAGTACGGCCGCGTATGACGCGCACGCCGCAGCCCGCGAAGGGTGCCGCTTTGACCAGAGGAAGACAGCCATGAACGGGGTAAAGGGTCTGCTAGCGCGCATGCTGGACGTCGCGCTCGTGGTGGCCGGCGCGTTTGCCGCATCACAAGTTCGGTTCGAGGAAAGCGTCAGCGCAACTGTCGACACCGAGTTCATCGCGTTTGCTGCCGCATTCACGCTCGTTGTTTTTCCGGCATTTGGCATCTACGAGTCTTGGCGCGGGCGCTCTATTGTCCGTTTTGCGGGGCAGCTATCAGTCGCTTGGCTAGCCGTTCAAGGGTGTGGTCTAGCGTTGATGTTTTTGACTCATAAGACCGACCTGATTTCCCGACTCTGGTTTGCCTATTGGACTGGGATGACAGGTGGCGCGCTCATTGTCTCTCGCGGCGTCGTGCATTTCATGCTTGGCCGCATACGGCGCGCGGGGCTGAACCTGCGCAAAGTCGCGGTGGTGGGGACGAGCCCGCAAGCCGGAAAGGTCCTGCGGAAGATCGATGCCTCGACCACGAGCGGATTTCGCGCCGCAGCGATCTGGGCGACCGATGGCCACGATTTAGCGGCAAGTATCGTCACGCATGCGATTCCGGTGTTTCGCGATTTCGAAGCGTTTTCGAATCACATTCACAGAGAAGGCATACAGGAATTGTGGTTGGCACTGGGTCTGTCCGAAGAGGGAACCGTTTCTCGGGTCGTTGATGCTTTCCGAGACGAACTCGTAAACATCCGTTATGTACCCGATGTCAGCAATGTATCGCTGTTTGATAGCCGCATGACGGATTTGCTTGGCGAGCCGGCTATCAATCTTGTCGCATCACCGATGCCGGGACATGCGATGTGGAAAAAAGAAATCTTCGATCGCTCATTTGCAGCGCTGGCGCTGTTGGCGCTGACGCCGTTGCTGGCCGTTATCGCGATCGCTGTGAAAGTGTCTTCGCGAGGCCCCGTCTTTTTCACCCAACACAGAAAAGGGGCAGACGGGCGGGTGTTCAATATTTATAAGTTCCGGACGATGCGCCCCCATAAGGAAACACCGGGCATTGTCAGGCAAGCAACGCGTAACGACGCTCGAATTACACCGGTGGGGGCATTTTTGCGCCGAACGAGTCTTGATGAGTTGCCGCAGTTTTTCAATGTATTGAGAGGTGAGATGTCGGTCGTGGGACCACGCCCGCACGCGATCGAGCATGACGAGCTATATCGAAAGGTGGTCGATAACTATATCCATCGTTATCGCATCAAGCCGGGGATAACGGGGTGGGCGCAGGTCAACGGGTACCGAGGGGAGACAGACAAGCTGGAGAAGATGCAGGGGAGGGTCGAGTACGACCTTTACTACCTGCGCAATTGGTCTTTTGCATTGGATATGCGCATCGTTTTGGCCACGGTCGTGAAAGGGTTTGTGAATCGAAACGCTTATTAAAAGAAGAAGGCTTGCATAAGAGAGTCTTTCTGCATCTGAACACGAGGAAATCCAATGGGTTCTTTGATCAACCGCGTTGCGGACGCGCTTTGGCCGGCGTCTGTTCGCGAGACGCATTTAGTCGCGATATTGAGCGTAAGCGTCCTTTTATCAGCGTGTACGGCGGCACCGGGCATGCGGATGGTGGCGCCGGCGGAGTTGCAGATCGCGAGTGGCGAAGCGGGGAAGCCGCCTCTTGAGCTGCAAATTCCGGTGACGGACATCAATGCTGAAATCATCAGCGCGATGCGCGAAAAGGAAGCTGAGACCAGTGCGGATCAAACCCGAGCGCTATTCGGGAAGCCGGCGCCCTACACCCTCGCGCCCGGAGACGTGTTGCAGATCACGGTTTGGGATCACCCAGAGCTTGCTGCGGCGCTCGGTGCACAGCAGCAAACGGCGCCACGTCCGACGGATCCTGCGCAGGGCTTTGTGATCGACGATAACGGAAACGTGCACTTTCCCTATGCGGGAGCGATTGACGTCGCCGGATTGCGCGTCGATCAGGCGCAACAACTGATATCGGAAATGTTGTCCCATGGGCCATACGAGAAACCTCAGGTGACTGTAAGGGTCGCGTCGTTTCGGGCGAAGCAGGTCTATGTGGACGGTGAAGTTCGCACACCAGGCGCTGTGCCGATCAACGACGTCCCGATGACGCTTTACGAGGCGGTAAACAGAGCGGGAGGCTTCAATCCGACGGCGGATCAAAGTCGATTGGTGCTCGTGCGCAATGGTGTTTCGTATGGGATCGATTTGACGAGTATGCTCGAACATAGTCAGAGTCCGTCGAACATCGTAATGAAAACGGGCGATGTGCTGCGCGTGACATCGCGCGACGAAAACGGCGTCTTTGTCATGGGCGAAGTCAATAAGCCAGTGACGGCCATCCCGTTCAGAGATGGAAGACTTTCGCTAAGCGATGCCATTTCGCAAGCGGGGAGCTTAAATAGCAACACGGCCAATGCGGCGCAGCTATACGTTATCCGAGGTTCGTTGACCAAGTCGCCGCAGGTTTACCATCTCGACGCACATTCACCGGTTTCGATGGTTCTCGCAAATCAGTTCGAACTTGAGCCGAAGGATGTCGTGTATGTCGATGGTAATGGCCTCGTCCGCATTAGTCGGGTGTTGAGCCTGCTGCTGCCTGCCATCAACGCGGGCCTCACTGGGGCTGTGCTGACGAAATGATCCAGACGATCTTGGTGGTGTGTGAGGGCAACATCTGCCGCAGCCCGATGGCTAAAGGCCTGCTCTCTCAGCGCTTGCCTGCTGTGGATGTGATATCGGCAGGATGCGCGGCCATCGCCGGCCACGGCGCCGATCCAATGGCGATCCAACTGATGGCAGAGCGAGGTATCGATATCAAGGACCACATCGCGGTGACCCTGAACCTGGAGCACCTACGCATGGCGGACTTGGTTCTGACGATGACGAGGGCGCAGCGCAAAGCGATCGAGTCGAGATATCCGTTCGCCAAAGGGAAGGTGTACTGCATCGGTGAGTACGACGGCATCGACGTCGCCGACCCGCACCGATGTGGACGCGGTGCCTTCGAGTTGTCCCTATCGCAAATCGACCGGTGTCTTACCGGGTGGTTAGGCGCATTGCAAAAAATCGCTTACTAACTATGGCCTCGTTAAATCAAGACTTCGCAGTCAATGTCGCGCCGGTCAAGGAAGTTCATTTATCGGAATATATCGCGGCGCTCCTGGAGCATCGGAAGCTCATCGCGGTCAGCGTTGCCGTGGCACTCGTCATCGGTGTTTTGTATGTCGTCATTGCGACGCCGCAGTACCGTGCCGATGCGATGATCCAAGTCGAGGATAACCCCAACTCGGCAAACGACGCGCTGGGCCAACTTGCATCGATTTTCAATACCAAGCAGACCGCGGCCGCGGAAATGGAGTTGATCGGATCGCGGCTGGTGGTCGGCAAGACCGTCAATCTGCTGCATCTCGATATCAGCGCACTTCCACGCTATGTTCCGCTGCTGGGCCGCATTTACGCACGCCACGCTGTCGACGGCGTGCTGAAAGCGCCGCTGCTCGGCTTCGACCGTTTTGCTTGGGGCGGCGAAATCATTAAGGTGTCGCGCTTTGATGTCGCGCAGGCAAGCTACGACGAAAAGTACACCCTGGTCGCCCGCAAGAACGACGCCTACGATCTGTTCGATGCTGACGGGGCGCTCGTCCTGCATGGGCGCGTGGGCAGCTTGGCGAGCGGCAGTGACGGGAGCGGCCCTGTCTCTCTCTTTGTCGATGCGCTGACGGCGCGGACCGGCACCGAGTTCATCCTCAGGCGCTCCTCGACGCTCGACACAATCGGCGACTTGCAGCAGAAGTTGGTGATCACGGAAATGGCAAAGGAGTCAGGCATCATCAGCGTCTCGCTCGACGGTGCGGACAGCGCCCACACGGCGCAAATCATCAACACAATCGCCGACGCCTACGTCCAGCAGAACATCGACCGCAAATCGGCCGAGGCGGAGCATTCGCTGAAATTCCTCGACGAAGCGTTGCCGCAGCTGCGTCAGCAATTGGAACAGGCAGAGAGCCGATACAACGCGTTTCGTAACCGCAAGGGCACGGTGGACCTCTCGCAGGAAAGCCAACTGTTGTTGCAGCAAATCGTAGAAAACAAGACAAAGCTGGTTGAACTCCAACAAAGGCGGGCGGAGTTAGCACTGCGATTTTCCGCGTCGCATCCTGCGGTTGCGGCACTGGATGCGCAGATCGGCGAAATCAAGTCGGTGCTTGATCGGTTTGGCACGCAAGTCACTGCGCTGCCCGATACTGAACAGACCGCGTTGCAGTTGCTGCGCGATGTGCGCGTGGACACGGAGCTGTACACAAACCTGCTCAATAGCGCGCAGCAGCTGAAAATCATCAAAGCTGGCCAAGTAGGCAGCGTGCGTATCGTGGACGCTGCGGTCGCAGAGGATTTGCCGGTTAAACCGAAGAAGCTGATCGTCTTGCTGCTTTCCATCGTGGCGGGCTCCTTTGTCGGTGCACTCATTGCGTTCGGTCGGCGCATGCTGCTCGGTGGCGTAAAGCACAGCGAGGAAATCGAGCGCACGCTCAGCCTGCCGGTCTACGCAATGGTCCCCCACAGCGATGCGCAGGCGCGGTTGGCGCAACGCATGCTTCGAGGTCATCCCGGCACGCATTTGCTTGCTTTGTCGCAACCGAGCGACGTGGCGGTCGAGGCGATACGCAGTCTGCGCACCGCACTGCAATTCGGATTGCTGGGGGCATCCAATAACGTCGTCGCGATTACCAGTTCACGCCCTGAGGTGGGTAAGTCATTCACATCGGCGAATCTTGCCGCAGTGCTTGCAAGTGGCGGCAAGCGCGTGCTGCTGATCGACGCCGACATGCGTAGAGGGAACATCCACCATTACTTTGGTGTGTCGCGCGAGCCGGGCTTATCCGACGTGATTTCCGGCAGTGTGGATGTTTCCGAGGCAATTTTTCGCCAGCCGATTCCGAACGTGGATGTCCTCACCAAGGGCACGCTAGCCCCCAATCCTGCCGAACTGTTGATTAACGATCGGCTAAAGACGCTGCTAGACCAATGCTCACGCGAGTACGACATCGTCGTTGTGGATACGCCGCCTGTCCTCGCGGTAACGGACCCGGCGGTGATCGGCAAGTATGCCGGCGCGACGTTGCTTGCGATACGGCATGGCGGGCACCCGATGCCGGAGCTCATCGAGGTCGTAAAGCGTCTGCGTGCTGCGGGCGTGTCAGTCAAGGGAACGCTATTCACTGATGTGGCTCGGCATGGCATCACGTCGGGGGCGTATTACGCGAGCTACTACGGATACGAAAACGCATCCAATTAATCGGGTTTGATAGGCGCGCGGCTCGCCTATCTTTGCCTATCTCGCGTGTCGAATTGCACAGCACCTCACCGAGCATCGAAATGAATCGCGTGTTCAAGACTTGCTTTGACGTAGGACGGCCCATACGCGCGGCGGCGCTCGCAACACAAGCGAGGGTTGCCTATGCGTAACGTCGCCATCTATCGCCATCAGCTGTTCAAGCGGTCTGAACCGTTTATCGAGCAGCAGGCAATGCATTTGCCGGGCTTTCGCCCGATCATGGTTGGCCGTGAGCGATGGGGTATCTCGCTTGCCGATATGGCCAGCGTTGCAATCAGCGACGTAGCGCGACATCAGGGGAAGCTCGCACGTGTACGCCATGCGATCACGCGTCAGCCCGAACCCGTCGTCGAATTGTTGCGCCCGTTCGACGTCGGCCTCATCCACGCTCATTTTGGAGTGGACGCGGTTTACGCCGAGCGCGTCGCCACTCGCCTCGATGTCCCGTTGGTCACCACGTTTCACGGCTTCGATATCACGACCCGGCGCATCAACATGCTCAAGTCGGGCAAGCCCTCCTGGGCCAACTATCTGTTGCATCGTGGCGCGCTTGCACGAAACGGAGCACTTTTTCTGTGTGTCTCCAAGTTCATCCGGCAACAGGTTCTCGCACAGGGATTCCCAGAGAGCCGAACACGATTGCATTACATCGGTGTCGATACTGCGCAGATCGTGCCGCCTGCGGTGCGCGCGGATCAGCCGATTGTTCTGCACGTAGGCCGGCTGGTTGAGAAGAAGGGGGCCGATGACCTGATCCGGGCTTTCGCGATGCTGCCTAAGCGACATGCGGATGCATGGCTTGTCATCATTGGCGATGGTCCGCTGCGCGATGACTTGATGCGGCGCGCTCAAACGGTTGGTGTCGAGAAACGCGTGGTGTTCATGGGCGCGAGATCACAGGAGGAGGTGCTCCGGATGATGACCGAGGCCGCGCTGCTTTGCCAGCCTAGCGTTACCGCGAAATCGGGCGATGCGGAAGGGCTAGGTATGGTTCTGCTCGAGGCGGCGGCCTCGGGAATTCCCGTGGTCGGCACGCACAGCGGCGGGATACCGGAGGTTGTCGTCGATGGCGAAACGGGACTGCTTGTGAAGGAACACGACGTAACGGCGCTCGCGCATTGCCTGACGGATCTTTTGGACTCCTCAATTATTCGACGAAGAATGGGGCAGGCTGCTCGAAGACACGTTGAGGCGAACTTCGACGTCGTCAGGCAATCGGCCATGTTGGCCGACCTGTACAAAGAACTGGTTTGAGAGGCCCATGCAAATCGCTATCTTTTCGCGAGTCTTGCCCCACCACAGCATCGGCGGCATGCAGGCCGTAGCATGGGATCTTGCCCGAGCTTTTGTTCGATCCGGGCATCAGGTCACGGTGGTGACCGCAGAGTTGCCGGGACGTCCGCACACGTTCGAAGACGAAGGTGTGCGCATCATTGCACTGTCCGGCGTGCCATGGCAGCGGTACGGCGCCGGTTGGTGGCGCGGCAGCCGGAGGGTGTTCGAGCAGCTTGCGTCGAGTTGCGAAGCGGTGCTCAGCGTAAGTGCCGCGGCCAATGCGCTGTTGCAGCTGCGCACGCACTATGCGCACATTCCGTTCGTCATGCAGGCTCATGGGACTTCGATGGGCGAGGTTCTCTCGAAGTGGCGCACGCGTACGCCGCGCAATTGGCTCAGCTCGTTGAGAAACATTGGGTGGATCTTTAACGACCTGCGCGCCTATCGTCGTTACGACACCGTCGTGGCCGTAGGTGAGCGCGTTGAAGCCGACATGTTGTCAGCGCCGATACGCTGGGCATTGCCTGGCGAGCGGGTGCAGTTGATCAGCAATGGGATCGACACCACGATGTTTCGGTCCAATCCGCAGAGCCGCCAGCGGTTGCTCAAGATGCTCGGGTGGGACGATAGTGTTCGCGTTGTGGTGTCCGCTAGCCGTTTGCACAAGCAAAAGGGCGTGGATCTCAGCCTCAATGCCGTCTCGCTGCTTGCACAGCGCGTGGATCATGTGCGTTACCTAGTGGTTGGCGATGGGCCGGAGCGGTCCGCGCTCGAAGAGCACGCGGCGAGGCTAGGGCTGCGGGACAAGGTGCATTTCACCGGCGGCGTTGCGCGCGAGGCGTTACTGGAGTATTTGCAAGCAGCGGACGTGATGCTATTTACGACGACCCGCGTCGAAGGGCTGCCACTCAACATGCTGGAGGCCCTAGCGGTTGGATTGCCGTGCGTGGTCTCGCGGGGCGTGCTTGACGAAGCGATGTTCGGCTCGCATGTATCCAGTGTGCCGCCACACGACGCAGACGCAGTGGCCAGTGCGCTGGATCGGGCTTTGACCATTGGGGTGCTGCCAGAGGGCGCGTTGCCGACGACGTTTTCTCTCGCAGCTTGCGTCGAGGCTTACTTGGGGCTTTTTTGCACACTATCGGCGCGGCGTACCAAGACGATTTCGATGGCGCAGGAACATGCTTAGATCATTTCTGCAGCTGTTCTCGGGATCGCTCGCGGGCAAGCTGGCCGGTGTGCTGCGTGAGGTACTGCTTGCCGCTACCTTCGGCACGTCGGGTATGGTTGCGTCGCTGCGTGCGGCGCAGTCGGCGACGCTCGTGCCCGTGAACTTTTTCACCGCCGATAGTTTATCCGCGGGATTCCTGCCGCTTTATACGCGCTACCGCGAGACCGACGCGCATCGGGCCGGTGCCCTTTTCTGGTGGATCGCGGGCCTGCTCCTCGCGGCGTCGGTCGTCACCGTCGCGCTGTTGCTGGCCGGCGCGCCGTACTGGATCGGCGTGCTGGTGCCCGGATTCGGCGCCAGCGAGCGCGCGTTGACGATCGAATTCGTCGAGATCATGGGACTCGGCGTGCCGTTCTATATCGCGGGCGGGCTCTTTTCGTATCTCGAGATGGGGCACGGGGTCTACACGCTCGCTTCGGCTCGCGCGACGCTGCAAAGCGCCGGCATGATCGCCGGCACCTTAGCGGCGTTCGCCCTCAATCGGCCGAGTCTGCTCGCATGGGGCTTCACCGTCGCCTACGTCATCTACGCAGCGTGGGGCTGCGCCCGCATCGTTCGACAAAATTGGGTGCCATTGCCGTCGGGCTTGAGGCGCGAGGATGTCCGTAGTGTCGCCCGAGAATTCTGGCACATCGTCAAGCCGCTCGTTCTCGTGCCGATCCTTCTACAGGGCAACATCGTCGCGGAGCGCGCGGTGGCGTCTTTATTGGGTGTCGGCACGTCCGCGGCGTTGGATTATGCCAAGCTGATCAGCGACACGGGCATCCTGCTCTTTGCCGTGCCGCTCGGCTTGGCAGGGCTCTCGACGATCAGCAAGATGAGCGATGCTGAGGCTTATGCGACGCTGAGCCGCCTGATGCCTCCCTTGCTACTTGCGACCGTGCCGTTCTCAACGGGGCTGGCGGTCAATAGTCATTGGGTCATCGCGATCATTTACCAGCGTGGGCAGTTCGACGCGACTTCGACGCATCTCACGCAAATCATCTTGTGGGGCTACGCAGTCGGTTTTTGGGCGCAGGTCGCAAGTTACGTGCTCGTCAAGGCGCTGAGCGCGAAGCTACGCAACGGTGAGGTGTTTCGCTTCATGGCAGTCGCACTCCTGTCCAACACATTGATCAATTTCAGCCTCTATCGTGTGCTCGGGCCGAGTGTGCTCGGCGTGGGCGGTTGCGCCTACGGGGTCGTGCTGCTCGTGTTGAGTGCGCGCGCACTCGATGTCTGGCCTGTCGTCGTCGGCCGTCTTGCATGGTTGGCTTTGGGTTCGGTTGGATATGCGTTGTCCTCGCTTGCCGTCGTGGGGCAGGGGGGGCTCGGCATGATGGAGGCGGCGCTGTGGTTCGCGGCCTACTGGATCGCGTTCATCACCGCTGTGCCGGTGCTCAGGGGGGACGTTCGCTCCATATTCGCAAGATGGAGAACGGCGACATGAGTCGAGAAAACGTTGTATTGCTGTCCACGGCCGATTGGGACAACCCTTTTTGGACGAACAAGCAGCACGTCGCGGTGGAGCTGAGCCGGCGTGATTTCCGAGTTCTCTATATCGACTCGCTGGGATTGCGCCGTCCGAGCCTTTCGTCGAGCGACGCCAGCCGAATCTGGCGCCGTCTGGTAAGCGGCCTCAAGCCGCCGCGGCACGTTCGCGAGGAAGTATGGGTCTGGTCTCCCATCTTGCTACCCTTTCACGGGTTGCCGTGGGTGCGCAAAATCAATCGGCTCATACTGACTGCCAGCCTCAAGCTGTGGATGTTCAAACTGAACATGCGCGACGCGATCCTGTGGACGTATAGCCCGCTTAGCACCGAATTGCTGGATCTCAAGCGCTGGCGCTCCGTCGTCTATCACTGCGTGGACGAGATCAAAGCGATGCCGGGTATGCCGGCCGATACGCTCATGCGCGCAGAAAGCGCCCTGGTTCAACAGGCCGACATCGTCTTCGTGACCTCGGTGACGCTCGAGGCGTCTCGTCGAGCGCTCAATCCGCGGACGTACTACTTTCCGAACGTGGCGGATTTCGATCACTTCTCGCGTGCGTTGGATGAATCGACGTTGGTTCCCGACGATCTCGCCACGATTCCCCATCCGCGCATCGGTTTTATCGGCGCAATCAGCGGTTATAAGGTCAATTTCGAGCTGCTTCAGGAGGTGGCCCACGCGCATCCGGAATGGTCGCTCGTGTTGATCGGTCAAGTCGGCGAGGGTGACCCGTGGACGGACGCATCGGTGTTGCGCAATCTCCCGAACGTTCATCTCATCGGCCCTCGGCCGTACGCGGAGCTTCCGGCCTATCTGAAGGGCTTCGATGTCGCGATACTGCCGAATCAGCTGAACGAGTATACGGCGGCGATGTTCCCCATGAAATTCTTCGAATACATGGCCGCCGGGCGGCCTGTTGTAAGCGTTGATCTGCCGTCGCTTGTGGACTATGCGAAAACGGTTCGGCTCGCGAAGTCGGTCGCCGAGTTCATCGAAGGCATAGAGGACGCGCTCGCGGGGCACGGCGTTGCGCAACAGCAGCGCATCGATCTTGCGCGTGAACACACCTATAGCGCCAGGACAGAACGGATGCTGGCACTCGTCACGGAAACACAATCATGAGCAAACGTGTCGCAGTGGTTCACGACTGGCTCGTCACCTATGCCGGTGCCGAGCGTGTTCTCGAACAGATTCTCTATCTCTATCCTGAGGCTGATCTTTTCTCCGTATGTGATTTCCTGCCGGAGGATCAGCGCAGCTTTCTCGGTGGGCGTACCGCGCAAACGAGCTTTATTCAGCGCTTGCCGTTTGCGCGCCGACGCTATCGAGCGTATCTGCCGCTGATGCCGCTCGCCATTGAGCAGCTGGATCTAAGCGGCTACGACCTTGTCATATCGAGCTCGCACGCCGTGGCCAAAGGTGCGCTGACGGGTCCCAATCAGTGGCACGTGAGCTACGTGCATTCGCCGATCCGCTACGCGTGGGATCTCCAGCATCAGTATTTGCGCGAGGCTTCGCTGCTGCGTGGTCCGAAATCTTTAGCGGCCCGTGCCATGCTGCATTACATGCGGCTATGGGATGTTCGGACCGCGCACGGCGTCGATCAATTTGTTGCCAACTCAAATTTCATCGCGCGACGTATCAGCAAAATCTATGGGCGGGTGGTGCCAGTGGTCTATCCGCCCGTGGATACGGAGCGCTTCGGGTTGTGCGAGCAGAAGGGGGACTATTACGTCACGGCGGCACGCCTCGTACCGTATAAGCGAGTGCCGTTGATCGCCGAGGCATTTCGGTGTCTCGATCGGCGTCTGCTGGTGATCGGTGACGGGCCCGACCGAAGCTTACTCGAGCGCGCCGCGAAGGGTGTGTCGAACATCGAAGTGCTTGGCCGTCAACCGGACGCCAAGGTCGTGGAGTTGATGCAGCGCTCGCGTGCGTTCGTGTTCGCGGCCGAGGAGGATTTCGGTATCGTCATGGTCGAAGCTCAAGCATGCGGCACGCCCGTTATTGCCTATGGTTCCGGCGGAGCGGGCGAGATCGTGCAAGACGGCCTGACGGGAACGCTCTTCGCTGAGCAGACGGTGGATTCGATCGTCGACGCGGTTCGACGCTTTGAGGCTGGTCCTGCGATGGATCCGCGCGCTTGCCGGGAGAACGCAGAGCGATTTTCCATCGAGATGTTTCGCAAGAACATGACGGAACTTTTGGCGAACGCGCCAGCGTTTCGTGCGAACGTGCCCAACGCTGGATCGCAGCTTAAATCGAGCTACTTGACGACATGAACACGCCGGCAAACATCAAGGTTTTGATCAGTGGGCGAGATGTGAATGGATCGGGTGGAGGCCGCGTCCTGATCGAAACCGCGCTCGGTCTGGCGCGACGCGATTGTGAGGTGGTTGTCCTATCCGACACGTCAATTCCGGAGCTTGCCGGTAAGGTCCCGGTGAGAACAACATGGTTCGGGGAGAAACTCAAGGCTTGGCGGCCGACACATAAAGCTTCGCGGATTGCCCGCCACACGTTACAAATTCTTTGCTTCATGGCCTTAGGCACGTGGACTGCAGCGAGCTTCAGAAAGCAGGGCTATCTGATCGTCAATCACAACATTGAAATCCTGATTGGCGACGTGATAGTCCTGCACAACGTCTTCAGCGCACAAGCGGTAATGGAGCGCGAGTCGAAGATGTGGAGCCTCGTTAGGTTTTTGAATCCGGTATTTACAGCGCGTATCGTCAGGGAAAAGTGGGTGCTGGGGCGCGGCGAGGCACGCGCGGTCGTGGCCGTATCAAGGCCGACGCTGGAAGAGGCCGCCAGTATGATCAAAGGCCAGCGCGAAACGCTTGTCATCCAGAATGGTGTGGACACCGCCCGGTTCAGTCAAGGCACGGAAATGCACGACGCTGATTCCAGTGCCTCTGTAAATGAAATCCCGCTACTTTTCGTCGGGCACGAATTCGAGCGCAAGGGACTTAGATTTCTGATTGAGGCGCTAACGCATCTGCCTGGCAATGTCGTGCTGTGGGTAGCTGGCGGGCGCGGCAGTAATGTCGAGGAGTACCAAAAATTCGCCGCGACCTTGGGCGTCTCAAACCGGGTTCGCTTCCTTGGGACAGTACGCAACCCCGGGGACCTTTTCAGGCAGTGCTTCGCGTTCGTTTTGCCGACCGCCTATGAGGCGCTTCCGCTGGTCGTGTTGGAAGCGATGGCGTGCGCGAAGCCTGTCCTGGCGACAGCTGTTGGGGGGATCGTCGATATCATCGACGACGGACATAACGGCTTGCTGATCGAGCGGGACGCAAAAGATATTGCGAGGAAAGTTGGCCTGCTCATGGCGGATACGGGTGCAAGGCGGCGGCTCGGTGCCGCAGCGCAGAGCACGGCCAATGAGCATACCTGGGATCGCGTGACGGATCAGTACCTGAAGGTGATCGCATCAGTGGCGAGTTGATGGCAACGCCATTCACCACGGTAATGCGTAGACTTGGGCGGCGACGTTATTGCCGTTGCTGGTATGCGGGGCAGCTGGCTGGATAAGGGACGGCGTGATGGACGGCGTAACGGAGTCAGGGATCGAAGTGAGGTCCGTTGGCGTTTGAGTGAGTCCGTGCAGATGCATCGCTTGCGACACGTCGGCCTTACGCGCAGTGCCCATTTTCTTTGACGTGATGACGTGAAGTTGCGGCGATTGGTTTGTACCGAGTCCCGTATCGTCGAGGACGAGTGCCCGTTCCGTCGGTGTGGGCGCATAGCCGTCGGTGTTGGGTGCCATACCGCCCCCTGCCACACCGCCCCCATTCTTGAGCGGCGATGTGCTGCCGGAGGAACTCGGGTCAAAATTGTCCGCTGGCCCGCCAAGCAGCGGGTCGAACTGCTGATCTGTCGTCGTCGAACCGTCGGGTGAAGCGGAATAGTCGCGCGGCGCCCCTAGCAGATTGTCCAGCACCGCCGTGCTCGACGAACCGAAGCCCGCGGTGCTTCCGCCTTGATTGGGGGGGGCGCCGCTGCCAAGTCGCGAGGGCCTGGCTTGTGACGGGTTACTCGACGCGAAAGAGCCACTCGTCTGTGTCTGCGTCTGCGCCTGTGCTGTGCCTAACATGCCCATTACAAGCAGCAGTGACCCAGACAAAGCAAGTGTCGATTTCGGCATGTGTACGTTTCTATTCACTGCGTTGGTGCGGGCGATTCTGTCATTGTTGATTGGTCCGAATTTGACAACATATGGCTCTGATCGGTCACGTGCGTCGAGCCAAAAGGGAATGGGATATGCTGTGGCGTGTGGCCGGAAGAGAGCCGACAAAGCAAAGCCACCTTTTCCGTGTTTTTTTTGCATTCGAAAGGAACGAGCGTTAGCTAAAAAATAAGACGTGGAAATCGGTGTTGAAAAAACGTTTTGTTGATTCGCCGTGGACGAAACCATGGATTGCATATTCTTTACTCGTGCTGCTTCGCTCGTAGCACTATCCGTACTTTCCACTGTTGCACGTGGCCAGCAAGACGATCTCGCGCAGACCTATCGGGTAGCTTATAAGGTGGCGGTCGCCAAGCAGTCGCTGGCTGACGAACTGGCGCCGAAGGGATCGACGATATTGATCGGCGATAGCATCCTCTTTTATATGCCGGATATGGCGCGGCTCGGGCCTCGTTTGCTCAATCTATCAATCGTGGGCGATACGACGTCGGGAATCGTATCGCGTTTGTCCAGCTATAAATCGTTAGGTGGCGCGGCAACCATCGTTTTGGAAGGTGGAGTCAACGATCTTCAGTTTCGAGTATCGCACGATGAGAAAACGATCGAGAATTATCGGTATTTGATTAAATCCCTTGCGATCAAATCAAAACTTGTCCTGCTTGGAATTTTTCGGGTGGACGAGAAGGCCCCGAAGGTCCGGCCGGGATGGAATGCACGCATCGATTTGATCAATGAAGCAGCTTTTGCCGCATGTCGCTCGACGCCAGATTGTCTGGTTGTCGATCTGAATCCGCTCCTTTCCGATAGCGACGGAAACTTGCGTCAGAAATACCACCGTGTGATCGATGGAATACACCCAAACAATCTGGCATACGATGAGGTGATCGTCCCTAAACTCAAAGCCGCCGTTGATAATTCTGTATCCGGACGAAAGGCTCAAGAGTGAAGCGTGTCCGTCAGCTCTTTGTTGGTAACGGCGGGTGCGCGTCGTCCACCGCCAAGTAATTCTTTCCACCCACTTGGAAAGACAAACCGCTTGGCGAGTGGGAGTGCACATAGCATTTTGCCTACGGCAAGCGAAAGCAGCGCGGTGGCTCCGACCGAAGCGGCCATCGTCACAAAGGCGATCAGTGAGCCTTGCTCCAGATGTAGTCTCTTCATGAGAACCGCACAGATGGGGATTTGAAAAAACTGGTGAAGCAAGAAGACTTGCATCGAGTACTTACCGAGTGATCGGATGATCGAGCCGAAGCGGATTAAAACGGTTGCTTCCATGATTACGACGAGTGCGCATGCCGGAGCCATTAGTCCAATCGCAATGCTGATCGGTGATTCACCGAGTCTATAGTAGGAAACGTTAATGACGTCTCCGGTTTTTATTAGCCAGTATGCTGACAATCCTAGGATCAGTGCGGCTGCGAAAACAATTTCTCTTTTTAGTTTGTGGTGTCTTTGGTAAAGATTGAGGATCCCGTCGGCAATTATTTTCATCGAAAAGATGTACGGGACAATGCCTAAGTTGAGCGGCAAGAGGTTCGGTGCTCGCGTGTGTCCGGCCGCAGCAACACCGATTCCGCCGATAAAAAGAACAGTGTTGACGGCTAGGGATATTGGTGCTGGAAATTGTGAAATGACGCAGCGTGCGATCATGAAGCTGGTCAGGGTTGGAAGAAACCACAAGACTACGAGTATTATTCCTTGTTGTAACGCAGATGCCGATCCGGCAAGGATCAAAAGTGCGGAATTTGTGGGCGAGGCGATATTTGTTCTTGTGATGTATTCTGCAATGTAGACTGCGACACAAAATATCAAGTACGGTGTCATGTATCTGATGAGGTAATCGAGTGATTTTTTTATGTGTGGCTTTGATCCCTCTGGGTGCGGAAGGATAAAGAATGCCTGCACATGCCAAAAATACAAAATTGGGAATGCGAGGAGGTGAAGGTAATCTTGTGTGATCTTGTTGTGGCCGATCACAATGGCAAGCATTAATATGCCTTTGGTGGTATCGCGGCAAAACGCTTCATTTTCTGAAGATTGTTTGGAAAACCGGCTCACTGGAATTTCCTTGTGTGGTGGTAGCTGAGGTGGGATCTGGACCGGGCATGCCGATGCGTATGTGCGAGATGTCATCCACTGGAGAACGACTGCGCGATTGCCAGAAATGGGGCCCGTTGATGTTGGAAGCCGGCTGGCCCGAGCAATTAAGGTAATGACGTGAGAGGGGGCGCATCGGTCGCACCACCTCGGTGGCCGTTTTGTTTGCGGTACTCGGTGGGTGTTATTCCCAGGTGTTGGCGAAACAGCTTCGATAAGCGGCCGCCGCTGCCGATGCCACATCGGCGAGCGATCTTATCGATCGGCAGGTCGCGGTCGATGAGAAGACGACAGCACATGTCGAGGCGCACGTAGAGCAAATAGTCGGAAGGGGTGACGCCTATTTCCGTCTTGAAGCGCCGCAAAAAGTTTCGTTCGCTCATGGCAGCCACCTGGGCGGCGTCGTCTACCGATATCGCACGATCGCCATGTGCCTCGATCCAGCGAGCCGACTCGCGAATCTTTTCGCTCACACAGCCGGCCAGGTTCTTTCGGACGATCGAACTGAACTTCGTAGGTGCCGGCGGCGCTACCCAGTTCGATATCTGGCGTGCGGCGTCTTCACCAAAATCTTTCGCCACAAGGGAAAGCGCGGGTTGCAGTGCATCCAGGCTGTCAGTCGACGACGACACGCGACTCATATTGGCGCCGGAATGCAGGCGGTTATTGTTAGCTTTCGAGTTCTGGCGTACGCCGGCCGCCTCGAGCAACAGGCGTCCCTCACCGAGTGAAAAGACGAGTTCGGTACTCGGATAGGCGTGTCTTAACCAATTGACTAGGCGGACGTCGCGCAGGGCTTGGGCGACACCTGTCCCGCCTACGACAAAGATTGCATGGAAGTCGGCCGAGTTTGCGTAGGCCTCCACACTTTCTGTCCAGACGAGTACCGACGACGAACTTGCAATTCGTCCGCCAGCGGTTGATAGGAGGCAGACCTCGTATGCGTTCCGGTCGTCTTTGCCTGAACGATTTAAAGCATTGGCTGCTTGAAAGATCTCTACGATGGTGGCTGCAGCGGGGAGTGCAAAACCATTGAACACAGGAAGCCCGATACGGCGGGCGGCGCCTGATCGACACGCATTTCCTGTAGGCAGCGTGTTGATGCTTGTGAGTTCATACGCGCATCCCATATGACGTCCCCGTGTCAGGCCCATCGACATTTTTCGATGTTCGTAGCTTGTCGCCGCTTGGCATCCTAACCAAGGTTTTCGTCGAATAATTTGTTGTGGCTATAGTTGCCAAGATGTTGGCGGATTGAGGCCAAGCTAAAGGCGGGGGGCATTTGGCGAAATCTTTTGGCCAATATAGTCTTAAAACCCGCTATTCGAGCAGTAATGCTCGTGGTCTCAGTATTTGAGAAAAAACAAAGTTATCTACACTTGGTTCGTGCCATGCCGCCGGCTTTCTATATCTTTTGATTCGATATTCGCGTGAGCATGATGGCCGGTTCATCAAAACATGGCTGATCGAACCGTTGCCATCATATGCAACGCTCTGCGACTCCTGCTGTCTAGGGCGTCGCTGCCGATCTGTCCGTGCGTCGCTTGTCCGCACAGACAGACGAATTACGGCGCGGCTGTGCCAGTGCCACCCGTGCCACCCGTACCGCCGGTGGGGTTAACGAAACCGCCACCGGGGATGGTGGAAGCACCCAGCGCAGCGACGATGACAGCGCTGACCAGCGCCGGTGCGGGTTCCCCGTCCGCCTGAATCGCGCCTTTGGTCAGCAGCTGTTGCAGGTCCGCGTCGGCCGGTTGGCCTGGAGTAAGTGGCACAGTCAAGAATGAAGTCGTGGAAAGCGTGACCCCGTACTGTTGCTGAATGGCCGTTTTCACGCCGTTCGCCGCGTTGGTGATCACCGTGCGGTTGGTGAGTGCGCTTTGAAAGGCGGGGTTCGTGCTGACGCCGGACACCAATCCATCCAGCGTAGTGTTCAATTGAGTGGCCAAATACGTCAGAAGCAACTCGGTCAGAGGCGTGATATTGGCGGTTCCCGTACCCGTCGCAAATGAATGCAGCACGGTAGCGCCGCTCGTCGCCGAAATTTCGCAGGGGCTGTCAAATGCAAATGTTGCCGTATAAGCACCATTCGCGTCGCTGGAGACATTGGCTGAGCCATTCTTGCAAGTGATTTGAATGAGCGCGTTGGCCAACGGTGCTCCGCCGGTGGCGGTGCCCTGGATCGTACCAATGGGCGGCGTGCCACTCGAGTTGCCTCCGCCGCACGCAACGAATGCGCAGCTTGCGAGTACTAACGGGGCGAACCGCAGGGTGCGTGACTTCTTGAGATGCAGAGATATCATCGTCTCTCTCCATAGGAGTTACATGCAAGGGACCGTTAAGATTTGCGTGGCATCGCGTTGACACAGTTTTAATCCGTACGCGGAATTACTCGAAAGTTTGGGCTTGCCTGCTTCGCGGTGCTGCGTGGTCGCATCGCCTGCTGGCTCGGCATAACGCTGGTAGGCGTCGCGCATTCGATACAACTGGCTCGTAAAGTAATCGGCGCTAAAGCGCCCGCTATTCAGCAAGTTCATTTGCGTGCTGTAGGCGAAATCGAGGTTCTCAGCCGCATAGGAGCTGATGTAATTGGTCGAGCCGACACGGGTGCGGAAATCAAGCCCGAATTGTTGAACGCCTTCTATTTCGGCGAGGCCTGGCTTCATGCCTTGTCGTGGCGTGAGCGGGAAGGTGATCGTCGCGCCCACGAAGCTGCCGCGACCACTGTGCTCGGCGTGGAGGCTGACAGAAACGTCGTCGAACCAGCGCGTGACGGTGACGAGCGGCCCCTTGTCGTTGTCGACGTAGCGTGCGACGCCTGCTTCAACCCAAAGCTTCCATGCCGGCTGGACCCATCGATAGGTCAGCATCGCATTCGATATGGAGGGCAGCACGTCCTTACCCGGCTCGTGATGCAGGTACGCCAGGCGCAGACGCACCATGTCAGGTCGGCCGGGCACGAACAACGTCGTTTCATTTTCGGCACCGAGATACTGGTAGTCGAATTTGCCAAGGGACGCTACGTTGAGAACGCTCGGAGCGATCCAAAACGTTTGGGCCAATCCCGCATCCGATAGTCCCCCACGAAGCCGGTACTGACTGAACACGCGGCCGTTGTCGAGATTCTTCGTGTTGTAGACCGGCGCGATATACGTCGAGAACAGTTCGGCTCCGCGCCATAGCGGCGCATACGCCGTGAATGCGGCGCCAAGCGACGTATCGAAGACACCGTACTCGGTGCCATACACATAGTTCACGGCCGGGGCGACCTGCAGGCGAACCCAGCTGTGCGAGTGCTCGTTGCCTATCCACTCGATGGAGTCCGCGTCGAAGGTCGGACGCGTGCGCATGGTGAGCGCCACGCTAGCCGTGCCGCGCGAGCCGTCCGCTACGAACGCGGCGTAGGCACTGCGATCGACGGTGATTTCGGCTAAGGGTTGATTGTCCTTTTTGACCACAGCGTGGATGCGCTCGACGTCAACCGGCGCCTCGACGCTGGCCACACCGAGAACAATGCCCAGTGCATCGGCTTCGTTTTGGTTGTATCGGTGGTTTTCGTATTCGACGATAAGGTCGTGGCCTGCTACCCCGACGCGTACTCGCTCAAGACCCGCAGCAAAGAGCTTCTCGGCGATGGTTTGCAGGTGTGCCGGCACCCAGGGGCTAGTCACGGCTGGCATTCGTGCGCCCGAAGAAGCGGAAGACGTTTCTTTTGCCGATACCTGTTGCACGGGGGGCGACGCCAAGGGAGCAGGCACTATTGGATCGTTCAAATGCTCGCTGCTTTCGCTTTCGCTCGTTGGCTGCTGCTGCATGGGGGCGTCATCGCTGCAAAGCCCGGTTGTGCACCGCTCGGGGCTGAAGCGTTTGCCAAGCGGGATCTGGATGCCAATCGAAACCGATGCCCGAGGCAATACGCCGTTGGTTCTTTTGACCGAGCGCATGACGGTGCCAACGACGCTGGCATCGGCAAGCCATTTGATGCCGGGGGACTGATACCGGACACCTACGTAAGGTGTTGCCGAGTCATGTTCCGCAAGCAGTGATATGCCAGTGTGCCAAAGAGCTAATTGAGCTCCGCCGAACGCACCGTTAAGCCGATCCCCGTGCCCATAGCCGACGGTGAAAGTGGCGGGCCCGATCGACTGCGACACAACCCCGTACGTCGAGCGAAAGAAGTGGGTTTGTCCACCCACGTCAGTGACTCCCAATGCGATAGCCGGCTGATAGGTAAAGAGCTTCGGTATCTCGACTTTGGCGTCGCCCATCAAGTGTCGAAAGATTGCATGGTCGGCGCCGACAAAGGGCGCATGCACATTGCCCGGATAGTTCGCCAAGCCACCCGCTACCTCGACGAAAGGTAAAAGCCCGACGGCGCCCCAATAGGTTTGTGCCGTCGTCGCGCTTTTTCCATAGCGCGGATCAAGGAATGAGTTGTATTGCGCCTCCGAAACGCCTTCAGGCAGCGTATAGCCGTACGGAATGACCAGCCCTCCCGATTGGCCTAACGCGTTTAATGCAGGGTCCGCTGCATGAGCCTGCGAGAGCAGGGATGACATGGCAAGCGAAACCGCAATGGCCATTGGCGATGGCTGAAGTTGTTTCTTTTGCAATCTAAATGCCTTCGTCATCGATGCGCCACTGGCGCCGTTGGTGGCGTGTCAGAGCAGACGTCGCTTTTGACTGGGAGTTTTAAATGCGCTTGCGCGCTTCCAATTCGCGTGCAAAATGGCTCGGTATGAAATCAGCACCGGTCACTGAGGGGCGCGAGCGGCATCGGTCGCCTTGTGTCCGTAACACGAGGCGCGGCTAAACCTAATGGCGCTAGCAGCGGGAAAAGTAAAATACTTCGCTGGGCTTTTTCAGACAGAATGTTGCCAGGTGTATCGATTAGTATCGATGCCGCTTTGGGTGCTAGCATTGATGGGCATATTGCTTTTCGCGTGAGGCCTGATTTCAGGCCCCACGGCGCTTACTTTTAGACGGCATTGCGCCCGATCGTATTGTAGGTCCATCCCCCGTTCTTCATCGTGGCCGGATCGTACAAGTTCCGCCCGTCAAATATCACCATGTCACGCAACGCGGATTTCATCTGTTCGAAATCCGGGCTTCGAAATTCTTTCCATTCAGTGACGATCGCAAGTGCATCGGCGTTCTGCAGCGCGAGATAGGGTTCAGTGCAAAACTGAATGTGCGCAAAGGCATCAGCCCCGACATCCTGTGCGAGACAGCGGCGCGCCTCGTCGAGCGCCACGGGGTCGTACACGCTCACTGACGCGCCCGCCTTCAGCAAGTTCTCGATCAGCGTGCGACTCGCTGCCTGACGCATGTCGTCCGTATTCGGCTTAAACGCGAGGCCCCAGATCGCGAAATGCCGACCAGAAAGATCCCCATTGAAATGCTGTTCGATCTTCTCAAAGAGAACACGTCTTTGGGTGTCATTGACGAACTCGACTGAAGCGAGAACGTTCAATTCCATGCCGTGCTCCTGGGCGGTGTGCATCAAAGCACGTACATCTTTGGGAAAGCATGAGCCCCCGTAGCCGCACCCGGCATACAGGAAGCTATATCCGATTCTCGGGTCTGAGCCGATGCCACGCCGAACATTCTCAATATCCGCACCCACGCGATCCGCGAGGTTGGCCAGTTCGTTGATAAACGAGATTCGCGTCGCCAGCATAGCGTTCGCTGCGTACTTCGTGAACTCAGCGGAACGCACATCCATGAAAAAAGTGCGCTGATGGTTGCGATTGAAGGGGGCATAGAGCTGCTCGATCAGGCTCTTTGCCCGCAGCCCGGGCACGTCGTCGTCGCACCCAATCACGATACGGTCAGGACGCATAAAGTCTTCGACTGCTGCGCCTTCTTTGAGAAACTCTGGATTCGAAATGACCGCGAATTGCGCATCGACGCCCCGGGTGGCAAGCTCATTTTCGATGACCGTTCGCACCTTGTCCGCTGTACCCACCGGCACCGTCGATTTGTCGACGATGACTTTAAACTGCGTCATATGCGCACCGATACTGCGCGCCGCGGCGAGTACATACTGCAAGTCTGCGGAGCCGTCCTCTTCCGGCGGTGTGCCCACCGCAATAAATTGGATATCGCCGTGCTCGACGGCCCGCGGAACATCGGTGGAGAAGATCAGCCGTCCTGCGCTGCGATTGCGCTCAATGATGTCCGATAAGCCGGGTTCATAGATCGGCACGACGCCTCTGTTGAGTTGATCGATCTTTGTTTGATCGACATCGAGGCAAAAGACATCGTTACCCAACTCAGCTAGGCATGCCCCGGTCACAAGTCCGACGTAGCCTGTTCCGACGATGGTGACTTTCATTGTGACTGTGTTTTGGCGTTGTCTTTCCGATTACCGGAAAGTAAAAAAGAAACCCGCCGGCAATGCGCGGGCCGAATGAGGGAAACCGACAAATTCGCAAAGCCAGGAAAGCTTGGCTTACCTTTCGGTCAGCCTGTTTTGCGAGCGGTATTCGGTAGGGGTGATCGTCAGATGCTTGCGGAACAACTTCGACAGGCGCCCACCGCTGCCGATGCCACACCGGCGCGCGATCTTGTCGATCGGCAAATCGGTCTCGACGAGGAGACGGCAGCACATGTCAAGCCTCACATAGAGCAAATAGTCGGACGGTGTCACGCCGATTTCCATCTTGAAGCGCCGCAAAAAATTGCGCTCGCTCATCGCCGCAACTTGTGCCGCATCGTCGATGGAGATCGGGCGGTCGCCGTTGGCTTGAATCCAACGAGCGGATTCGCGGATCTTTTCGCTCACGCAAACAGAGGCGTTTTTGCGGACGATCGAGCTGAATTGTGTGGGAGGCGGAGGCGCAACCCAGTTGGAAATCTGATGAGCGACTTCCTCGCCAAAATCTTCCGTGACAACGGCAAGCGCCGTTTGCAGCGATTCGAGGGTATCCGTGGCGTTGGGCAACGCATTCACGGATTGAATGGTCGAAGGCACCCTGGCGCGCCAATCACTGAGCGCGTGTCCAAACCCCGCCGCCTCGAGCAGCATGCGCCCCTCGCCGACCGGAAAAACGAGTTCGCTGGTGGGGTAGGCGCGGCGTAACCACGTGACGAGCCGTTCGTCTCGCAGTCCATTGGTGCCGGCGACGGCTCCCACGACAAAAATTGCATGGAATTTGTCGTTGTTCCGGTAAGTCTCCACACTTTCTGTCCACACCGAGACCGATGACGAACTTGCCACGCGGCCGCCTGCGGCGGAAAGAAGACAGACTTCGTAAGCGAGTTGGTCGCTCTTTCCCGGACGGTTGACCGCCGCATTGGCCGCCTGAAATACCTCTACGATGGTGGCGGCAGCGGGAAGCGCAAAACCGTTGGATAAAGCTAAACCAATGACCCGAACCATGCGCGGCCGAGGCATCGATCTTGTGGCTAATACGTGAGCGCGGCTAAGTTCAACGGTGCACTCCATTTGTCCTTCCCCAGTCTGCAAATTGCATTGCATTTTTGTTTTCGTACTGTGTAGACCTTATCCATCATGGTCATTTGTGATGTCCTGCGCCCGCTATAGGTCGTTTCGCGAGGGGTTTCGTCCCAGTGGCAGTCAATCGGTTAGTTTGCTCCCCGATGTTCAGGTCATTGCGGCGCTAATGAATGAGCGCAAGGAAGACTGTTCCTCAAACATATATTCTTGTAAGTAGGTGCTGAAATCGATTCCAACTTCTGGATGCCGTACACCGAATTCAATCGTTGCCTTTAGATAGCCTAATTTGCTCCCGCAATCATAGCGCTTGCCGTCGTATTTGTAAGCTAGCACCTGTTCGTCGGAGAGAAGTGACTGAATTGCATCGGTCAATTGAATTTCGCCCCCTTGGCCGGGTTGCAACGCGCGCAAATGGCGAAAGATTCGTGGCTTCAATATGTATCGCCCAACGACACCAAGATTGGACGGTGCGGCTTCGGGAGCCGGCTTCTCCACGATGCCGGACATCTTGATCATTGAATCACTCCAGTTTTTCCCCGCAACAATCCCGTATGAGCGAGTGGCGTCCCGCGGCACCTCTTCGATGCCGACGACGGAGCTATGGTAGTGATCAAATACCTCGATCATTTGCTGCATGACGGGCGGTTCGCCATGCAGAAGATCGTCCGCAAGAATGACGGCGAATGGGTTTTCGCCAACCAGCTTTTCTGCGCACAGAACTGCGTGTCCCAGGCCGAGTGCTTCGGCTTGACGCACATAGAAGCAATCGACGTGGCTCGGCTTGATCGTGCGAACGAGTTCGAGAAGCTTGTCCTTACCTCGTGCCTCAAGTTCGGCTTCGATCTCATATGACTTGTCGAAGTGATCTTCGATGGCCCGTTTGCTCCGGCCCGTGACAAAGATCATTTCGGTAATCCCAGCTGCGATGGCTTCTTCCACTGCATACTGGATGAGCGGCTTGTCAACGATCGGCAGCATTTCCTTCGGGCTCGCCTTGGTGGCAGGCAGAAATCGCGTGCCCAGCCCCGCGACCGGAAAGACGGCCTTTGTCACCTTGAACATTAGAGCTCCTCTAATCATTGGAACCAACTGTACCGTGCCAAAAGTACAGAATGCTGTAGATGGCGGCAGCGATTCGTGTTTTGGCGGAATGCGCCACTATCTCATTAAATTATGAGTGGCCGATCGAACAGAAAGTAATAAGAGAATGTGACATTAACGTTTGGCTATCGTTGCTGGAGCCTTCCGCGGAACTCAGGCGATTGCTTTGATCGAGTGAGTGTAGGGCGATCGATTGCAAAAAAGTGTTAACGCATATCGAGGCGGATCTGGTTTTTCGTATTCATAATTATTGTTAAGTGAATTCTTATCAATTTTTCTTTTGCACCGTGAAAACGTTTGCAATTGACGGAATCGAGCTTGATGGCGGTTTTTGAGCGCATGTTTTGCTTCGATGTTATAGGCCATACTTTGATGGTTCGACATCGACGGGGCGAGCAAGCACATCGTCGTTGTACCTGAGGACGCGCGCACGTCTTGCCGGACATGTCGAGCCATCCAGCGTGCTGAATCGGCGCATATGCATGGCGGAGGAGCCACGTCATCCGCTGTTCAGCTCGTACAGCATGCATTACGGCCGGCCCCACACCAACGATAAAGCGGCATGAAGGTTTGCCGGCAGACGCGCTCTGTCCACGAGGCAGCGGGAGCCTGTGCCGCCGGCAACGCACGTCGATCGCGCTCTTTGGGCGAGGCTGTGGCAAGTAGCTGGCCGCAAGAATTGGTATGAATTTGTATACTGTATTGCCCTTCGGCACCGCGAGGCGAATCTCCGATTCGCGCTGCTGCCAACAGGGAGAGGGGCGTGGCTTGCCGCCTGAAGCCGATATTCGTATATCCTTCACAGTTTCTTCAAGACCTCAAATTCAGCGGTTTCCTCATGACCACGATTCTCGAAAGTCTCCCGGCCGGGCAAAAGGTCGGCATCGCATTCTCCGGTGGCCTGGACACCAGCGCCGCGCTTCACTGGATGCGGATTAAGGGGGCCGTACCCTATGCCTACACGGCGAATCTGGGGCAGCCGGACGAGGATGACTATGACCAAATCCCGAAGCGCGCGATCGAGTATGGCGCTGAAGGCGCGCGGTTGATCGACTGCCGAGCCCAGCTCGTCGCCGAGGGCATCGCTGCATTGCAATGCGGCGCTTTCCATATTTCGACGGCCGGTGTCACGTACTTCAATACGACGCCGATCGGTCGTGCCGTGACGGGAACGATGCTGGTCGCCGCGATGAAGGAGGACGGGGTCAACATCTGGGGCGATGGCAGCACATACAAAGGCAACGACATCGAGCGGTTCTATCGATACGGCCTGCTTGTGAACCCGGATCTGAAGATCTACAAGCCCTGGCTCGATCAGACGTTCATCGATGAACTGGGCGGGCGCGCCGAAATGTCTGAGTTCATGCGCCAGTCGGGCTTCGAGTACAAGATGTCGGCGGAGAAGGCTTACTCGACTGATTCGAACCTGCTTGGCGCTACGCACGAAGCGAAGGATCTCGAGAGCCTCGAAAGTGGGATCAAGATCGTGAATCCGATCATGGGCGTTGCGTTTTGGCGCGACGACGTCCAGATCGCGAAAGAAGAGGTGACAGTCCGTTTCGAAGAAGGCCGTCCTACCGCGCTCAACGGCGTCGCCTATTCGGATGCGGTGGAACTGATGCTCGAGGCGAATCGGATCGGCGGGCGTCATGGCCTCGGAATGAGCGACCAGATCGAAAACCGGATCATAGAGGCAAAGAGCCGCGGCATTTATGAAGCGCCAGGGCTCGCGTTGCTGCACATCGCCTATGAACGTCTCGTTACGGGCATCCACAACGAAGACACGATCGAGCAATATCGCGAGAACGGCCGCCGCCTAGGCCGGCTGCTGTATCAGGGCCGCTGGTTCGACTCGCAGGCGATCATGCTGCGCGAGACGGCTCAGCGTTGGGTGGCGCGTGCGATTACGGGCGAAGTGACGATCGAGCTGCGCCGTGGCAACGACTATTCCATCCTGAGCACGAAATCGCCGAATCTGACTTATCAGCCCGAGCGCCTTTCGATGGAAAAAGTCGCGTCGACTTTCTCGCCGCGTGATCGCATTGGCCAGCTCACCATGCGCAATCTCGACATCACCGATACGCGCGACAAGCTGCGCATTTACTCGCAGGTCGGGTTGCTGACGCCGAGTGAGTCGTCCGCGCTGCCTCAGGTGAAGGACGATACCAAGTAGGCGGAACGGTCTCCGGTCATTGGAGGCACCTACGGTTTACCCTGGAGGCCCACGCAGGTATCATCGAGTATCGGTAACCTTGAGAATTATCGAAATAGGTGAAACCTTTTGATACGCGTGGGCCGGACCCTTGGCACTTTCCTCGTCCCGAGCTGGCGGATGCTTATCTGAATGCGTTCGAGCTGAAGTTGTCGTCGGCTCGCGGTTTGTTCGCACGCCGCCGCATGGGCAAAACGGAGTTCCTGCAGCGCGACTTGATGCCGGCGGCCGTCGCCCGCGGATATTTCGTCGCCTACACCAACCTGTGGGACATCCGCTCGGCTCCTGAGTCCGCATTGATCTCGGCGCTGACCGATGCGCTGGAGCCGCAGGGGGTTAATGCGGTGCTCGAAAAGCTTCGCAGGCCAGTCAGGACGCTGAGAGCTACGGCGAAGATACCGGGTGGCGCGGAAGGTTCATTCGAGGCCGAACTCGCCCAGCCCAACACCGGCACGGCGGACGCCCTTCGTGAGGTGCTCAGGCAGCTCGACCGGCAGAAAAAGCCGCTGCTTCTCGTGATCGACGAGGCGCAGGTGCTGGCGCGGGCTGACCACAACGATTTCGCGCATGCACTTCGAGCGGCACTCGACATCCGCAAGGACCGAATCAAGGTTATTTTCGCTGGCAGCTCCGAGACGACGTTGCGAGAAATGTTCGCACGTGCGTCGGAGCCGTTCTACAACTGGGCGCCCTTGGAACCATTCCCGTTGCTCGGTGAAGAGTTTGTCGCATTCACCGTCGACATCATGAACAGTATGGCCAAGCACGTGCTGACGTTCGAGGCAGCGAAACATGCTTTCGACGAACTGCACCGCACGCCGGAGTTCTTCAAAAGGTTTATCGAGCGGTACATGCTTTACCAGCTACAGGGTGCGCAGGGCGCGTTGGCCCATACGAAGGCTACCGTCTTCTCGGACGAGCATTTTTTCAAGCAGTGGTCGGAGCTGAATCCCGCAGACCAGGCCGTGCTTGCACTGCTGGCGCGTGGGGAAGCCGACATGCATGGATTGGCCGTTCTTGCCAAGCTGTCTGCGATGCTGCATAAATCGGCAACGAAAAATACTGTGGCGCACGCTCTTCGGCGATTGCGGGCCGACAACGTGGTCACGCGACTGGCCTTCGGCGAATACCGCATCGAGGATGAGGCGTTCGCCGAATGGATCCGCCGTCGCCCGGTGCAATGATCGTCAGCCGGTTCTCGATAAAACCGGGCGTTGACGACGAAGACCGCATAGGGGCGATCCGATCAGACAAGCGTGCGCGCAGGCACAATATCGGTTGTGTTGCGACACAACCGCGCGCTCATCGCGCGTACGGGCGTCTGCACCCTATTTCACGATCGACGCGAAGCGTCGAGAACAAACCATTTCCTGTTGACGTTCAAGCGTGCTCATAGGAGCCATTGCTCATGTACGACAAAAAACTATCTTTCTTCAGCCGACTCTCGCTTGCTGTCGGCAGCTTTTTCTCCATTCTCGGCGATAGCGAGTTTGCCGCGAGCGTCCTGCGGTTACGCGAGGCAGGGCACGAAGCGGTGTCCGCCGCCCCCGCTGCCCCTTACGCAGCACCGCAGCCCCCGGTTCCGGCCGCGCCGTCTATCAAGGAAGCCAGCTCGGAATCGGCATTGCAACTGCTCGGACTGCTTCAGCGCCAAGCGCGCTTCATCGACTTCGTCGAAGAAGACATTGCCGGCTATTCCGATACGGATATCGGCGCTGCCGCGCGGCTCGTGCACGAGGGCTGCCGTTCGGCGCTACGCGAACACTTCACTATTCGCCCGGTGCGAGAGGAAGCCGAAGGCAGCCGAGTGACGCTCTCTGAAGGTTTCGACGCGAAGGCCATTCGCCTGACCGGCAATGTCGTCGGCAAGCCGCCGTTTTCCGGCAGCATCAGCCATCGAGGCTGGAGAGTGGAAGACGTACACCTTCCGAAATTGACTGGCAGTCATGATGCGACAGTCATCGCACCCGCGGAGGTGGAGCTATGAGCGAGGCACGTTATTCGATCGGAATCGATCTGGGCACGACGCACTCTGCGCTGTCCTATGTGGATTTGTCCGCGAGCGACGGCGAAAAGACGCGTCACGGCGTTTTGTCCATCTCGCAACTGACTGCGGCAGGCGCAATCGAGGAACTCGAACTGCTGCCGTCGTTTCTTTATGTCCCGCACGAAAGTGAATTCGCGCCGGGTGACCTGACGCTGCCGTGGACATCCACCCGCGATTTCGTCGTAGGGGAAATGGCCCGCAGCCGAGGGGCAGGAACGCCCATTCGCCTTGTCTCGAGCGCGAAGAGTTGGTTGTGTCATCCCGGTGTGGATCGTCGCGCGGGCATTCTGCCGAGCGATGCCCCCCCGGAAGTCACGCGTGTTTCACCCCTCGAAAGCTCGATGCGCTATCTCGCGCACCTGCGCGAAGCTTGGGACTATGCACATCCCGATGCACCATTCATCGAACAGGACATCACCGTCACCATTCCCGCATCGTTCGATCCGGCCGCGCGCGAATTGACGGCCGAGGCCGCCGAGGCGGCCGGCTACGGGCGCATGACCCTGCTCGAGGAACCGCAAGCGGCGCTCTACAGCTGGATTCAGAAAAGCGATGGTGCATGGCGCAAACAAGTGCGCGTGGGCGACGTCATCCTCGTCGTGGATGTGGGCGGAGGCACCACCGACTTGTCGCTCATTGCCGTCGTCGAACGTGAGGGCAACCTGGAGTTGCATCGCGTTGCGGTGGGCGATCATATCCTGCTCGGCGGCGACAACATGGACTTGGCGCTTGCTCATATCGTCGCGCGCAAGCTGGCCGCGCAGGGTACCCAGATCGATGCGTGGCAATTGCGGGCACTTACCTATGCTTGCCGGTCGGCCAAGGAGACGCTGCTCAGCTCGACCGATGCGGACGTCGTGCCGCTCGTCGTCCCGAGCCGCGGCTCGAAGCTCATTGGCGGCTCGATCCGCACTGAGCTGACTCGCGCTGAACTGACGCAAACGCTGCTCGAGGGGTTTTTTCCGCAGGTCGAGGCCTCGGCACGTCCGGTCCACCGTCCAAGAGCCGGTCTGACTCAGCTTGGCCTGCCGTACGCTCAGGATGCCGGTATCACGCGGCACCTTGCCGCGTTCTTGAGCCGCCAAGTTGCAGCGCTGGCCGAGCTGGACGGCTTGCAGCAAACGCAGGGCGAGGGCGCCAGCTTCTTGCGGCCGACAGCGGTTCTGTTCAACGGGGGCGTATTCAAATCGCCGTTGCTCGTCGAGCGGTTGCTCGGGACGCTGAACGGCTGGCTTGCCGCCGAGGGGGCAGCACCTGCGCGCTTGCTGGCGGGCGCCGATCTCGATCTTGCCGTTGCGCGTGGCGCGGCGTATTACGGTTATGTCAAGCGTGGAAAGGGGGTAAGGATTCGCGGCGGCACGGCACGCGCCTACTACGTCGCAGTTGAATCCGCGATGCCTGCTGTACCCGGTATCGAGCCGCCCGTACAGGCATTGTGCGTGGCGCCCTTCGGCATGGAAGAAGGTACGGAGGCTGAGTTGCCGGCACAGGAATTCGGCCTCGTCGTGGGCGAGCCCGTGCATTTCCGCTTTTTCGGCTCGTCGGTGCGTCGCCTCGATCAGGTCGGCACGTTGCTCGATGTGTGGTCGCCCGACGAATTGCAGGAGCTCGAGGAGATCCAGGCCACGTTGCCGCAGGAAGGGCGCATGGCTGGCGAAGTCGTGCCTGTGAAGCTACATGCAAGGGTGACGGAGGCGGGCACGTTGGAGCTGGAAGCCATTCCACGCGGCACCAACGAGCGCTGGAAAGTCGAGTTTGACGTGCGCGGTACAGTCGGCGGCTGATCCATGAAGCAGTACACGGTTGGCATTGACCTCGGTACCAGCAACACGGTTCTCGCTTACGTCGAAGCGGGTTCCGACGATATCCAGGTCTTCGATGTCGATCAGCTCGTAAGCGCGGGGGAGGCGAACGCGCGCCCGCTTTTGCCGTCCGTGCGCTATCACCCTGCGCTGGGGGAACTCGACCCGGGCGACCTGCGGTTGCCCTGGGACGGTACCGTTGCCGATGCCAATCCGCCGTCCGCTGTGATCGGTCAATTCGCTCGGGCGTTGGGCGCGCAGGTTCCCGGCCGACTCGTGACCAGCGCAAAAAGCTGGCTCTCCCATGGATCGGTGGATCGACTCGCGCCGATTTTGCCGTGGGGGGCTGACGATCAAGTCGGCAAAGTGTCGCCCGTCGTGGCCAGTGCGAGCTATCTGGCCCACGTGCGCGATGCGTGGAACCACCGATTTGCACACGCACCGCTCGAAGAGCAGGACGTGGTGCTGACCGTGCCCGCCTCCTTCGACGAGGGCGCGCGCGCGCTGACGCTCCAAGCCGCGCGCATGGCGAAGCTGCCGACGCTGCGCTTGCTCGAAGAACCCCAGGCGGCGTTCTACGATTGGCTGTTTCGTCATCGCACGACGCTTCGCACTGAACTCGCCGAAACGCGGCTCGTGCTGATCTGCGACGTGGGAGGCGGAACCACCGATCTCACGCTGATCAAAGTGCACTTCGACGAGGACGGGCAACCGCAATTGACCCGCATCGGCGTCGGCAATCACTTGATGCTCGGTGGCGACAACATGGATCTGGCGCTCGCCCGCCTCGCCGAAACGAGGATTGCCGGTGAGCAAACGCGTCTTTCGGCGGCAAGCCTGTCGCAGCTCGTTGAGCGGTGCCGTGCGGCAAAGGAGCAATTACTCAGCGACGAAGCGCGCGAATCGATCGCGATCACACTGCTCGGTGCGGGAGCGAGCCTCGTCGGGGGCGCGCGCACGACACAGCTCACGAGGCAGGAGGTCGAGCAGATCGTCGTTGAGGGCTTTTTCCCGAGCGTGGCTGCTGACGAACTGCCACGCCGCTCACGTGGTGCGATTGTGGAGTTCGGGTTGCCTTATGCGACGGACCCGGCAATCACGCGACATATTGCAGCATTTGTGAATCGCTTCGCCGGGCCATCGCGCGAAGCAGTGAGCGCGTCGGAGCACGCAGGGGGCGATTCACCGATGCCCGATACGCTCTTGCTCAACGGGGGCGTTTTCCGCAGCAAAGTGCTGACCGACCGTCTGGCCGACACGCTGGCCGCATGGCGCACCGAGCCGATGCACGTGCTGCGCAACGATCATCCGGATGTGGCCGTGGCGCGCGGGGCTGTGGCTTATGGACTGGCGCGCGGCGGACGGGCTCCGCGTATCGGGGGCGGCGCGCCACGCAGCTACATGCTCGTCCTCGATGAGGATCGGCAAACGGACCAGCAAGCGCAGCGCGGCGTGTGTGTGCTGCCGCGCGGGACGGAGGAAGGTCGGGAAGTGCATCTCGAAGATCGCAAATTTGCGCTGCGTCTCGGGCACCCTGTGCGCTTCCATTTGGTTTCGACGGCAGCGGAGACCGTTTATCGGCAGGGGCAACTCGTCGATCTCGCGTTGGACGAATTCGTTCGACTGCCGCCCATCGCGACGGTCGTGCAGCCGCAGGATGCGCGCGGATCGCAAGAAACACCGGTCAAGCTTGCTACGTCGCTGACGGAAGTCGGCACGCTGGAAATGCATTGCATTTCGATCGATGACCCTTCGCAGCGATGGCTGCTGGAGTTTCAGCTGCGAGCCGGGGATCCCGATGCGGGGATAACCTCCGATGCCGCGCGACAACATCCCTCACTCGATAGGGCAATCGCTCTCATTGATCGGACATTTGGCACCCGCTCGGCCGGCATCGACCCGAGAGAGATGAAGCGACTGCGCTCCCAACTCGAGGAGCTTCTCGGCCCGCGCGATAGCTGGGAAAGTGGCTTGCTTCGCGACATGTTCGGTGCGTTGTGGGAGCGCGCGCGTCGCAGGCGCCGATCCGTGGACCATGAGCGCATATGGCTCAACCTGGCGGGCTACTGTATCCGTCCGGGATTCGGCTACCCGCTCGACGAGTGGCGCGTCGAGCAGCTGTGGTCACTGTTCGATGATGGCATTCAGTATGTGAACGACGGGCGCATTTGGTCCGAGTGGTGGACGATGTGGCGGCGTGCGGCGGGCGGGCTCGGTGAGGCGGCACAAATCCAATTGCTGGATGCGATGGCATTCCTCGAGCCTTCCAACATCAAGCGGCGGAAAATGCCTTTTGATCCGGCCAAGGTGGGCTATGCCGACATGACGCTGCTTTCGGCGTCGCTGGAACGCGTGCCGGTCGAGCGCAAGATCGAGATGGCGGAACGCTTGTTGGCCCGGCTACCCAAGCCTACCGAAAATCAGCAGCAATGGTGGGCCATCGGGCGAATTGGCACGCGCCGCCCGTTCTACGGCAGCGCACATGGCGTCGTGCCGGCCGAAGTTGCCACGCGCTGGCTCGACGCGATTCTGGCGCTCGACTGGAAAAAGGTAGAGCCCGCGGTGTTCGCCGCCGTGCAGATATCGCGCGTCACGGGCGATCGTTCTCGCGATTTGCCTGCACCGATTCGTGAAACCGTCGCGCGGCGGCTCGAAGCCGTCCATGCCCCGCCAAGATGGGCTCAGATGGTCCGTGAGGCTGTGGCGTTCGACGAAGCCGATTCGGTGCGTGTTTTCGGCGAGGCACTGCCCGCAGGCCTGAAACTCATCGCCGAATGATTATCCGGTTCGCGCGCGCACCTGCGTAAAGCCTTCACCGCAGGCGAATGAGGATTCGTACGTCGCATCCTCATGCCAACCACTCGAATCGGTTGCTGAGCGCAACGCGCGCGTCCGGGCTAGGCAAAGCGTTGCGTGTCGCCTCAATTGGTCGACAACGTTGACAAATAGGCTGCCGCGGCTTCGATCTGGGCGTCGCTCATCTGCGCTGCGACGGCAGTCATTGAGCCAGGCTTGGGCTTGCCGTGCTTGGCCCTCTCCTGAAACTCGTGCAATCGTGCGACAGTGAAGGTTGCAGGCTGTCCCGCGATGCTGGGGAAGCGGGCGCCGTTACCCTTGCCGCCGGCGGCGTGGCAACTGAAGCATGCCGCCACATTTGCCCCATCCCCCAACTGGGCCAACTGCTGGCCTCGCTGAACGTCTGCCTGCTGAGGCGGCTGTGTCGCGGCCGCGAGGGGTGGCTTTTGTGCTGCGAAGTAATCGGAGAGCGCGCGCATGTCGCTGTCTGACAAATTGCGCGCGATGGCTTGCATGGCTGGGCTCGCGCGCGTGCCCGCCTTGAACATCGACAGTGCATGAGCCATGTAGTCGGCGTTCTGACCTGCTAGCCGGGGTATGCCTGCCGCAGCCGAACCCTCACCGGCGGCGCCGTGGCACTCGGCGCAAGTGGCGACCATACCGCTATGCGGATCAAGCGAGGGAGAAGTGGCAGACGCCGCAGCGGCGAATGGTGCGTGGGAGACGGCGCTTATTGCGAGCAACAGCGTTCCCAATTTACGCGACACGCACACTGCAAAGCGATTCATGGGCGCTGCTTGGTTGGCACTGCAATCAGGAGATTTTCCGAACGGCGCATCGGACGTGCGCTGATCCAAGCTGAAAGGTTGACGGCGAAACGGTGTCATCGAACGGGCGGTCATCTGCGTTGCAAACAAGAAAATCATGACAACAGTATGTTCCTGCCTCACGGCGCCCGAGAGACAATTGAGCATTCCTATCGGGATGATTGATTGTCCCTATGTATCTGCTTGAACCACGGCGTGACAAGGCTTTGAGCGATGTCCGATTTCGTTCTGTGAGAAGATCGAAAAACAGTTTTCTGCGTAATTGCAGCAATTGGAATCGATTCGCGTCATCAATTTCGATATTCAGCACGCAACGTTACCTTACAGCGAAAGGGTGTCTTCTGTCCCGTCCATCGACCAAGCCGTTAGCAACAAGAGGGCCGGTAATCGGAGTGTGCTATAACTAAACGCTTATGAACCGCTGCACAATGTCTAATTGTCTCGGAGGTGCTCGCGGCCCCTACACTTGGCGGATTGGCAATTTTCGCCGGCGTCGTGCGGCATGTTAGCTACGCTTCCGCACGCCGACAGCAATGTCGCTCCAGTGGCAACAGGACGCGATGCGTGCCAGATCCCGCATCGGTCCCAACGGACATTCCATTCAAATGACTACTCTTGTATATACCCACGCTGCGTGTCTCGACCATCGCCCCGGCCCCGGTCATCCCGAATCGCCAGAGCGGCTGGAGGCTGTGCTGCGCACGTTGAAGTCGCCCGAGTTTGCCGCTCTTGAATGGCGCGATGCGCCGATGGGCACACTGGACCAGGTGGAATTGATCCACGATCGCACCTTCGTGGACGAAGTCGCCGAGCTTGCGCCGCGGCAGGGCTATCTGCCGCTGGATGGGGGTGATACCGTGATGTCGCCGGGGTCTTGGGAAGCGGTGATGCGCTGCGTGGGTGCAGCGTGCGCTGGCGTCGATACGGTCATGAACGGTGACGCTCGTAACGTTTTTTGTGCGACTCGCCCTTGCGGTCACCACGCTGAGCCGGCGCGGGCAATGGGCTTTTGCATCTTCAATCAGGCTGCGATCGCAGCAGCCTATGCGTATGAGATCCATAAGCTGGAACGGGTGGCGGTGATCGACTTCGACGTGCACCACGGCAACGGGACGCAGGCTGCATTCTTCGACCGTCCGGAGCTGTTTTACGCCTCGAGCCACCAGTCGCCGCTTTATCCCGGCACCGGTTTGGCGTCGGAAACCGGCGTCAACCACAATATCGTCAACGTCCCCTTGCCGCCGGGTTGCGCGTCGCAGGTTTTCCGCGAGCGCTTCGCAGCTGACATCTTTCCCGCGTTGCGCAAGTTCAACCCGGAACTCGTCATCATCTCGGCCGGTTTCGATGCGCACCGCCTGGACCCGCTCGCCCGCATGAATTTGGAAGACGACGATTTCCATTGGGTCACGCATGAGCTGGTCCGCATTGCGGACGAGACCTGCGGCGGACGCGTCGTCTCCATTCTCGAAGGGGGGTATAGCCTCGAGGGATTGGCCTCGGGTACGGCGGCACATGTGCGCGCATTGATGGCTTGATGGCGGATAGCGACGGCTGAGGCGGCGTCTCATACTCGAATCGCAAGTCTCAGCTGGCGCGAGCCATTCTATCGAGGTCCGCGAGGATTGATTTTCGCTTGATCTCCATCGACAAAGCGCCTTTCTCGCGGGTGGACAACGCTGCCGCCGCACGCGGGCTTTCGCCCATTCCTCTCATGCCCGACTGGCGTCGCAAATCAGTATTGCGGCAGACGACGCTGATCGCGCCGGCGTTCGCGATTATCTTGGCAACGTTTAGCGGCCTGCACGCCGCTTGCTTGCTTTGTTCGTGAAGTAGTCTGGGAGAATGCTGATGACCGATCTGCAACGCAGACGTTTCAATACCGCCATTGCGCTGGGCGGATTGCTGCCCGCGGCCGGCACGCTCGCCGCGACCGACGCCACGGCTGCGGCCCCGCAGCCCGACAGTTTTCGATTTGCTGCAAACGGCTGGATTCCGAACAACCCCGATTTACCTGTGCTCGTCTATCGTCGCGCGGTGCCCATCGCCGGCCCGGACCCGGCCGCGCGCTTCGAGCAGGTGTTCGCGCAAAACGGTTGGCCGCCGCAATGGCGCAACGGCATCTACGACTTCCATCATTTTCATCCGTCGACCCACGAAGTGCTCGGGTTCGCGGGCGGCAGCGCCCGTCTGATCCTCGGCGGGCCCCTGCCGATCGGGCGGGAAGTGCAGGTGCAAGCGGGTGACGTCGTCGTACTGCCGGCCGGCACAGGGCATTGCAAGATCGAAGCGAGCGCGGACTTTCTCGTGGTGGGCGCCTACCCCCCCGATGAGGACATCGGCATCAGCCGTAAAGCGTTGAGTGAGTCGCAACGGGTTGCGATGCTCGAGGTTGCGTTTCCGCCGAGTGATCCGTTATCCGGGCGCGGTGGTCCTTTGACACAGCTTTGGCGCACCGCCTAGCGCGCCGCTCAAGCTTGCACGTTTTGCACCGTCTAGCCGCATCGGCAGGGGCGGTCTCCGCTTTTTCGCCGTTGCCTGCGGGCATCGGGGCGTGAAACTGGCCCATCACGAGTCAGTTCACCGTCACTCTGACGTGGCGCCGGCGCTCTTCTCGACGGCACGGATTCACGCTGGAGCACTCGGAACCACGCGACCGAACAAGAAGCGGTCGGCAAACCAGACCGCGGCGACAGTCGCTCCCATCAGGGGAAATACGACACCAAGGGCGACGAGTGCGATTTTCCAGGCCCGCATGGGTGGGGCCGTGCGTTCGCGTGTGGGCGCACCGAGTGAGCCGGAGGGGCGGCGCTTCCACCACATCACGCAGCCTGTGATAGCAAGGGTTGCTAGCGCAAGTGAGAGCGCCGTGCAGACGAGCTGGTTTGCAAGCCCGAAATAGCGCCCCATATGCAGTGACGTACTGTACGACACCGCCTTGCTGATGGCACCGTAGTCGCGATACCGAATGTCCTTTAGGAGCGCGCCGCTGTACTGGTCGATGTACATCGTGCGCTCCAGCTTCGGGTTCGCCGGAAAGTACGACACGGTGTAGACGCCTTCGGGCGAAGTCGGCAGAACGATGTCGTAACCGCCCGTGAGTCCGATCGCACGCATCTGCGCGACGATTTGATCGAGTGGCAACGGACTGGCGTGGGGGGCGCCGACCCCGGGTGAGTTCGGCACGTGTACCGCGCCGACTGCCCAAGGCACCTGGGGCAAAGGCATGTCGTCCATCGTCATGCCTGACATCGAATCCCTGCCGGGTGAGGAAGCATGGCGGTTCGCTGTTGCGCTGTTCGTAGCGGACTGCCCCGGCGGGGTCGAGCGAAACGGCACGTGGCCCCGCGGCGAACCTAGTCCGGCGCTCGTGGCAAGTGCCTTGAAATGCTTGCCCCAAGAGCCGGTCCACGGGAGCCCGGTGACCACAAACGCGAGCGCACCCGCCGCTATCCAGATGCCAAGGGTCGCATGAAGGCTCTTCCATAGTGGGCGCCCACGCAACCGCAAATCCGGCATGAGCGTGGCGCGGGGCCACCACAGCGCGATGCCCGTGCCAATCATCACAAGCGTCCAACACGCGACTAGCTCCATTAGCAATTCGCCCGGCTTGCCGAGCAGCAGCTTACGATGAATCATCCGGTCGATCTGCATGAAGCGGTGCTCGGGATCGAGTTGGCCGAGCAGGGTGCCGTCATACGGATTCAGGTACACGCTCGCTTTGCGCCCGTCCGGCATCCTGAAGATGAATTCGGTGCTGCGGTTGGCCTGCGCCGAGATCCGGGCGGTGATTGGGATCGCGCCGACCGGCAACCCCTTGCGGGCGCCCGCGAGCAGCGTATCTTCTCCGAGACGCGGAGCGGATTGCGGTGCGACGACGAGCTGGTGCGAATACAGCAGCGGCTCAATCTGCGGCGCAAAGCAGTAGATTGAGCCGGTGATCGCAAGTATCACCAGGAACGGCATCACGAATAGTCCGGCATAGAAATGCCAGCGCCAGAGTGTGCGATAGCCGCGGGTTCCGCTTACTGATTGAACAAAGGTTTCAGGTCGTGTATCCATGGAGTGGTTCCTTGTCCGTCGTGTGCACGCAAGCGCAGCGCGTCACAGGTCGTACTTCAGCTCCGCGTAGATCGTACGCTGCGGAAACGGGTGATATAGGAAGTACTTCTGGTTATTCAGGTTGTCGACCCCAACTGCGCCGCTCCAGTGATGGTCGAGCTGGTAATGCACGCGCACGTCCATCACAAAGAAATTTTCGAAACCCATGTAGGTGGCAGCGTTGATGTCACTGTTGTCGACGGTCGCGTAGACCCGCGCGCTGTAGCGGCCTGCGAGGGTGAACGCCCAGCGCGCATCCGGCCGGTACGTCGCCTCGAGCGTCGCACGCCACGTCGGCACGTAAGGCACCTGCTTGCCGACCGCTGTATCGCCCGCTGACGTCGATACGAAACTGTCGTCCTCCAGGATCCGCGAGTTGACGTACGTGACGTTGCCCGACAGCGATAGTCCGCGGACGACGACGTTATCCTGCTCGCCGGCCAGTTCGGCGCCGGTCTCTCGTGTGCGGCCGACGTTCTGCGTGAACGACACTGGTGTCGCGAAGCCGGGGATCAGCGCAGTTTGAGAGATCAGCGCATCGGAGACGTACTCATCGAAGATCGATAGCCGCATCCGGCTCGTGCTGGTGTGGCGCTCGATCGCGAGCTCGCCCGACCAGACCTCCTCCGGCATCAGGAAGGGGTTTGCCTGCAGGTACGTCGTACCGGTCTGCACGCTCTGATACAGCTCGCCGACGGTCGGGAAGCGCAGTGCGCGGCCGACCGAGCCTGTGACCGACCAAATGTCGTTCAGCGCCCAGGTGAGCGACGCCTTCGGCGAGAAGCCGGCCTTCGCTACGCCGGGCTGGTTGATCGACACGCCGACGCCATCACTGCCTATCGAGTAGTTATAGCCGTCGTATGCGCGCCACCATTCGTAGCGTCCGCCGAGTGTTGCTGTCAGCGATGGCGCGAAGTGCCATACGTCCTGCAGCCACAGCGCGCTGGTCTCGGTACGGCCGAGCGAGTTCGCATAGAGTGAGCCCTCGCCGCCTGACATCCAGTTGGTCGTCGTGTAAGTCGGGCTTTCCAGGCGAAACTGGTCGTAATGTGCGCCGAAGCTCACGATGTTCGCGCCGCTCACGCCCTGAGGCCGCCAGATGCCCTTCAGGTCCAGCGTCGTCCAGCCGGTTCCACCCATGTCGGTCGTTCGGCCAGGGCCGCCGCTCAATGCGGCCGGATAGAGGCCGGTCGACAGCCGAGTCAAGTCCTGAAGATAGTCCATGTTACTGACGACAAACTGCCAGTCGAATGGCCCGCGCGTGTGCGTGCCGACTTCGAGGGCCTGCATCAGATGTTCTTGCTCGACGTCGTTGCTGGAGAACTGGCCGGCCATCGTGCTCGCGCCGTAAGCGAAGCCACCGAGGTTCACGCTGCCACTCGCCGCGCCATAGTATGGCGTGCCGGCCGCGGTCGTCAGATAGGTCTCGGACGGAGCGGTCGAACGGTTTTGCCAGTAACCGATCGTGTAGGTCGCGGATAGCGTTGGCGTGAAGTCGTATGCGAGCCTGAACGTCGCATCGTCCTGGATGGTGTGGATGAAGTTGCCCGCACCGATGACTTCGATCGGGGTGCCAGTGCGGTTGCTGGTCGAGTATCCGCCACTGATGACCGGCAGCCCTGCGCCTGCAGGCGTCGTCGAGCGACTGACCGTCGCATACGTGATCGGCTGCGAGAAGCTGTCGAGATGATTCGCGCTAAACCACCATGACAACTTACCCATTCGGTCGCCTAGCGTCGCGCTGTACTGCTCGGCCGGTGCGCTCGTGTTTGTCCCATATTGATTGAAGTGCTGGGTCGCACCGGTGATGTCGATGCTCCCCTCCAAGTGCTGCGGCATCCGCGTCGCGATCTCGGCGACGGCACCATATGAGTTGCCAGGGAATTCCGCGGCAAACGGGCCGTACATCACGTCGATGCGGTCGATCGCCTGCGGCGAAACCATGAACCATTGAGGTGAACCGTTCTGGTTGTTGTTGTTGATCAGCGGCGTGAGCAGAATGCCGTCCGCGTAGACGAGGCTGCGCGCGCTCGCGTTGATGCCGGTGGTGCGCGTCGCCATCGGTGCCTGCGTGTCGCCGATGTAGCGTTTGCGCACGAGCACATCCGGCATGTATTTCAGGGCATCCTCGACGTCCATGGCGTTGGTCGTGTCGGCGATTCGCTGTGCGGTCACGCTCGCAGTAGTCTGCGGTAGTCGGTTGCGCTTCGCGTACGAGCCCGTCGCGATGACCTGCACGGCCGGCAGGCTTTGAGTAGCGGGGGGCGACTCGACAGGCGCAGTGGAGGTGGCAGGACGAGCCGCGGCGGCCGGGCGGGGCGGGCTGGACGCCGCAGCAGGGGCGGCAGGGCCGGTCGGCGACGCTTGCTCGTTATCGCTGGGAAGGACCGCAGTGTCGGACGCCGCGTTGGCGACGCCGTGAAGTGCACCGGACAGAAGAACTGGCAGAAGCACGCGGGCTCCCAGAGCGGGAGCGGCACAACGCGCGGCCACGGCAAATGCCGCGCCGCGAGGGCTCGGAGTACACATCGGTACATCTCCGTCGAATCAGACTGAGCACGTCGCGCGGCGACCCGCGAACGTGAACGAACGCGCACGATGCCGTTGCGCGGTTACAGGCTTGATGGACGGAGAACGGGTGGCGCGCGTGGGCGCCCGGAAGGGAATGCGCCGAATGGCGTGTAGCGGGTCGACCGCACTGTGGCGACGACCAAGGTTAGCAGCAGCACGAACGGTAATAGCACCGGTGGCATTGCCGGAATCGCGACGTGATCAGCGAGCAGATCGCAGTAGCCGCACGCGGCGAGCATATCGGCATGGCTATGCGAGACGTCGTGGGACATGTCGCCAGACATCGACATCACGGCCGAGCATAGCTGTGCATCAGCCGGATTTTGCAATCGCGAGGAAACCACCAACTGACTGACGAGCGGCGCAAGCACGATGAGCCACATGGCAACGAGGCCAAGCCATGCGGTCAAGCGGTTGCGGGATCGGTTGGTCATGGTCGAGATGCAATAGGGCAAAATGCCGCGAGGCGGAGTCTATCATCGTCATGGTCTAACGTGTTAGATCGCAATATTGCGGACAATTCGCCCTCGAAGCGCAGATCAAGCCCTGCACGCCCAAGCACTCGTTTGAGGCACAGCTTTAAGCCGCGGCACGCGCGCTTTCTAGCGTTTTTTCGCCACAGCAACCCGCCTTCCGCCGGCAACAACCATGGCAATCCCTCCGAGGATCGCCACCGACGCTAGCGCACTCCTCAGCGTCAGGCTTTCTCCAAGAAAAGCGATGCCCCCGATGGAAGCGATTACTGGCACGCTGAGTTGAACCGTGGCGGCATTCGCGGCTTTCAGTTCGGGCAGAGCGGCATACCAGAGCACGTAGCCGATGCCGGACGTCACAACGCCTGACACCGCCGCGTAGACGAAGCCATGGTAGTCGAGTGTCGCATGCATCCCCGTCGCAGCGCTCAAAGCCGCGGCGAATGGCACTGCGCGCGCGAAGTTGCCGGCTGTCTCCAAGGTGGGATTGCGCGCGCCTCGGCCACGCAGCGAATAGATGCCCCACGCGATACCGGCCACGAGCATCAAAGCCGCACCGCCGGGAGGGGGGGCGGAAAGGCCCGGAAGCAGCAGGCCGACGAGTCCGGACAACGCGCACGCAAAGCCCAGCCACTGACGTGCGGCAAACCGCTCGCCGATATAGATGCCATACCCGATCATGGTCGTTTGCACGGCGGCGAACAAAAGCAACGCCCCAGTGCCTGCAGGCAAACTGACGTACGCAAACGAGAAAGCCGCTGCATAGACGAAGAGCGCTACCGCCGAGGGCCAGTTGCCGGCACTGCGGAACTGCTTGCTGCGAAGCCAAACGATCAGCAACAGCGCGAGCGCACCTGAAACCATGCGGATCGACGTAAAGCTCGCCGCGTCGATCTTCGCGGCCCGGAGGGCGAGACGGCACAGCAGCGAATTGGCTGCGAACGCTACCATCGACAATAGCGTCAGGATGACAACACGCACAAAAGACACGCTCGGAACGCTCCCTTCGATAGACCGACGATCGGACTCGCTTTCAATGACGAGGATCGACGATAGCATGGCCGCAATGATCGGGCGCTTGACGCCCACACATGCGTTCGCGCCAACTGCGAGCGGTGCCCGCGACACCGGGCTGAGTCACGAGATTTTCCCGCGAGTCGCGACGGCTTTTCTCCTGCACTGGATGCCCGCACGTTTTCGGGTATTCCCGATACAGCGTCATGGTTTCGCTTCCTATAGTGGTAGGGGTTTGTCGCTGAGTGCCAGCGACGACACGCATCGGTGCGTTGCGTGCTCGCTCGGGGAGATCGACCATGAACGAACAGAGCCGCATGATGCGGCGCCGCGTGCTTCGATCGCTGGTGGCGGGTGGCGTGGCTGCCGCTACGAGCGCCTGGACGGACGTCGTGCACGCCGTCGATGCCATCACACTGCCTTTCGAAAATGGCCTGCGCCCGCTCACGACTGAATTTCCGCAAAAGGGCGAGATGCTACTCTTGCGCAGCCGTCCCCCGTTGCTCGAGACGCCCTTTCAAGTCTTCGACGAAGGCGTATTCACGCCGAACGATCGTTTTTTCGTGCGATGGCATCTGGCCAGCATTCCTGCGCAGGTAGACGCCCGGACATTCCGTCTGAGGGTGCACGGTGCGGTGGCACGAGAGCTCGATCTCGGGATTGCCGACGTTATGCGGGACTTCAAGCGGGTCGAAATGGCTGCGGTAAACCAGTGCGCCGGAAATTCACGAGGCTTTTTCAAGCCGCGCGTGGCCGGAGGCGAATGGGGAAATGGTGCGATGGGCAATGCGCTGTGGACCGGCGTGCGGCTCAGAGACATCCTGGAGCGTGCAGGCGTCAAGGCCGGCGCGGTCCAGGTCCGTTTCAACGGGCTGGACGAGGGCGTCATTCCGGCGACACCCGACTTCATCAAGTCGCTCAGCCTCGACCATGCACGCGACGGCGAGGTGATGGTCGCGTTCGGCATGAACGGCGATCCCCTGCCGTTGCTGAACGGTTTCCCGTTGCGGCTCATTGTTCCCGGCTGGTATTCGACGTATTGGGTAAAGATGTTGAACGACATTGAGGTCATCGACACGCCGGATCAGAACTTCTGGATGGCCAAGGCCTACCAAATTCCCGATACGCCCTATGCGAGCGTTTCGCCGCAAGAGACGGCGGTGAAGACGGTCTCAATCAATCGCATGGTGCCGAGATCGTTTTTCACCAACGTGAGTGATGGTTCGACGATCGATGTCGCAAAGCCGCACACAGTGCGTGGCATCGCGTTCGGCGGTGACAAGGGCGTGCGTGAGGTACGTTTTTCTTCAGACAACGGCGCAACGTGGGCCTCGGCACGTCTTGGTCCTGACTCCGGCAAGTACAGTTTCCGCCGCTGGCAAGCGCACTTTGCACCTTCCAAAGCCGGCCAATACACGCTGAAGGTGAAAGCCATCAATGACGATGGCGTGGCACAGCCGGATACGCCGAACTGGAATCCGGGCGGCTATATGCGCAATGTCGTGGAAGCGATAACGGTCGTAGCAGCATAAGGAGGGACGCGTGAAGCCTTTTGCGACTACTCTGGTTTTTCGAGCCTGTCTTGTCGCTGTTGCGTCATCGGTGGTCGTCTCTACGTCGACAGCCGACCCAGCGAAGCCTACCGCCAGCGCGGTCTTGCACTCGCTGCAAGTCACGCTGCCGACTGGAGCGACGGCATTTCCTCCTGGGCCCGGTTCCGATCTGGCCAATCAGCACTGCTTGATATGTCATTCCACAGGGATGGTACTGCGTCAGCCGCCGCTTTCCTTTAACGAATGGAAGGCGGAGGTCGCCAAGATGCGAGCTGCATATGGTGCGCCACTGTCGGAAGAAGACATCGAGCCCATCGCGAAATATTTGACGTCGATCAACGGCAAGCCATAGCGTACGCATACACGTTTACAGCAAATCGTGGGGGCTTCTTCGCGAAGCTTGTTCGACAACGAGCGCTGCTTTAATCTCGGCTTCAATCGTTTTCCTGCGAGGACTACTCGCTTGGGTGCCAACGACGGCTTCACCGGTTCGTTGATCAAATGAGGCAGCGCGGCGCCCCGCAGGGTCGCGGTCACCGCATCGAGCGTCGATGCGTGCGAGCCCGAGCGGCTTTTTCAATCCCGGAACCGCGCCTGCCCGCAACTGCAATGCCTCCAAGCCGCCGCCGATCGTGCGCGCCTCTTCCTGGTCTCAACCCTTCATGGCGACGAGGTGCAAAACAATGATCAAAAGCTGCGCAAATGGCACTTGGCATGGATTGCTGGTCGCTCGCCTAGAATGACGGCGACTGGTAACACGAGCTCTGCTTTCAGTAATGAAACTCAAACAACGAAACGACAAGATGCGTGACTTGTTACGCATGAAATGGGCCGCGACGGGACTCCTGATTGCGATGGTCGCGCTTTTTGTCGGCGCCAGGCTCTATGAGGGCGCACACCCCGTGCTCGGATTCGTGCGCGCGTTCGCCGAGGCCGGCATGGCGGGCGGTATTGCCGACTGGTTTGCGGTCACGGCGTTGTTCCGCCATCCGCTGCGTCTGCCATTGCCGCATACGGCGATCGTTCCTCGCAACAAGGACCGCATTGGTGAGAACCTTGGCGCGTTCTTTGAGCAAAACTTCTTGTCGAGAGAGGTTGTGGCCGACAAGCTGGAGCAGGTCGACCTGTCCGGTGGATTGCTGCGCTGGATCGGAAAGCCGGAACATACCCGGCAAATCGTCCAATATTGCGCTGCGCTCATCCCCGATTTGCTCGCAAAAGTCGACGCCAGAGACGTTGAGCGATTCACGCAAAACGAGCTTGCTATGCGCATCCGCGAGTTCGATCTGGCGCCACTAGTGAACGATATCGTCACGCACACCATAGAAAGCGTCGACTACGATGCGCTGCTGACCCCTGCGTTGGAGGAGATTGCGCTGCTTTTCGAGGAGAACCGGGACATTATCCGCGATCGTGTTCGAGAGCGCAGCGGCTGGATCTGGCAGCGTATTTCGCTCGACGAGAAGATCGCGGACGCGGTGATCAAAGTGATCGACGAGGCTGTGGCTGAAGTTCGCAATACGCGCGAGCACCCCTGGCGCCGGCGATTCGGCGAGTTCGCGCGTGAGCGCATGGCCGGGCTCGCGGCCTCATCGGCGTGGCGAGCGAAGTGTGAGGCGTTGCGCGATGAGCTACTGGCACATCCAGCGTTTTCCGCGCTTATGGTTGGGCTTTGGAGCGAGACGGTCGAACGTTTGCGCGAGGATCGGCAGGCCTCCGACTCGTGGGTGAACGCAAAGCTGGAGGCGATCATCGCACAGTGGGCGCAAGACGCACTGTGCGACGACGCATTGCGCGCAAAAATGAACGCTCGCGCGAGAGAAGTGATCCTCGAGTTGATGCCCGCTCAGCGGCATCAACTCGCCCAACTGATCGCCGAAACAGTGCGACGCTGGGATACCGACACCGTGACGCGAAAGCTCGAGGTCGAAGTGGGCCGTGACCTACAGTTCGTGCGGATCAACGGCACACTGATCGGCGGTATCGTCGGTCTCGTATTGCACGCGCTCGCGATGCTGGCGTGAGCTCTCCGGGGAGTCAGCGTCAGCAGCTCCCTTTGCATCGATTGCGACCGTGCCGGTGGCGTGCAACGTACCGATGAGCGCGTCACGGACGATGACGTGCAGAGTGGGCCGCGGCGTCGCGATGTCGTTGTGGCGGTGGCTCGGTCATCAGGTCTGGTTCTTTCGATTCCTCTCCAGGCGAGCGCGCATCGGGCGGCTCTTTATGGACCCGTACGGCATTCGCGCTTGCATCGTAGCTCATGAGTACTTTGTCCCCTGAGCGAACGTCATCGCGCAAGAGGGCATCTGCGAGTTCCGATTCCACGTCGAGACGGATCTTGCGCTTGAGCATGCGCGCACCGAATTCCGGGTCATAACCAATAGCGGCAAGGTGATCGCGTAACGCGTCATCGAACGACAGGTCCAGCCCTTGTGTCATGGCGATATGACGTACGCGAGCCAGTTGCAAATCGACAATGCCGCGAATCTGCTCCCTGCCGAGCGCATGAAACACGACCACTTCGTCGACACGGTTCAAAAACTCCGGCCTGAAATGATGTCGCAGTACTTCCAGCAAGCGAGCGCGCAGTGCCGGGTAATCGAGCTGCTTCGAGTCGGCCCTCATGTTGTCCTGAATCATCTGCGAGCCGATGTTGCTGGTTGCGATGATGATTGTGTTGGTGAAATCGACGAGGCGCCCTTTGCCGTCGGTCAGCCTTCCCTCATCGAACAATTGCAGGAGGATGTTGTGCACTTCCGAGTGGGCCTTTTCGATTTCGTCGAGCAGGACGACACAATATGGGCGACGCCGCACACGTTCCGTCAGTTGGCCGCCTTCTTCGTAGCCAACGTATCCCGGCGGCGATCCGACGAGTCGCGCAACGGTGTGCCGCTCTGCGTACTCACTCATATCAATGCGCACCAGCGCGTTTTCATTGCCGAAGACACAGGTGGCCAGTGCTTTGGCCAGCTCCGTTTTTCCCACGCCCGTTGGGCCGAGGAATAGGAACGTGGCAATTGGCTTGCCGGGTTCGCTCAGGCCCGCGCGCGAGAGGCGAACCGCCTTCGCCACAGCGCTCACGGCTTCATCTTGGCCGATCACGCGTTCTTTTAGCCGTTGCTCTAGATGAAGTAGCTTCTCCCGGTCCTCCTGCGTCAGTTCTGACACCGGCACACCTGTCAACGACGAGACAATCTGGGCGATATCTGAGGCGGTCACGCTTTGCGAACTCGTGCCGCGCTGCTTTTTCCACGCTTCGGTGGCCTCGCGCAGTCGCGCTTCGTCGGCGACGAGTTTTTCCTGCAATTCTTTGGCCTTGTCGAATTGCTTTGCGGCGGAGGCTGCGTCTTGTTCCTGATGCAAGCGGCGAATGTTCGTCTGGATATCGTGCAATTGTTCCGGACGTGAGCTTGACAAAATCCGCACACGCGCCGCGGCTTGGTCGAGCAGATCGATGGCCTTGTCAGGCAGGAAACGCGCGGCAATGTAGCGGTCTGACAGCTTAGCGGCAGCCTGGATCGCCTCTTCGCTAATTTTCACTTTATGGTGTGCCTCAAGCCGATCGCGCAAGCCTCTCAGGATCTCGATGGTTTCCTCGACGCTCGGCTCAGGCACGACGACCGGCTGGAAGCGGCGCTCGAGCGCGGTGTCCTTTTCAATGTACTTCTGGTATTCGTTGAGCGTTGTTGCGCCGATCAGATGCAGTTCCCCGCGAGATAGCGCCGGCTTGAAGACGTTGCCGATGTCGAGGCCGCCTTCGCCGCCACCCTGTCCGGCACTGACGATCGTATGAAGCTCGTCGATAAAAATGATCAGGCGATCCTGGTGCTCGACGATTTCATCGAGAACTTGCTTCACGCGTTCCTCGAACTCGCCGCGGTATTTCGAACCAGCTACGAGGCTATTGACATTCAATTCGACAACCCGTTTGCCGCGCAGCACCTCCGGCACCTGATCTTGTGCGATGCGCTGAGCAAGACCTTCGACGATGGCTGTCTTGCCGACACCGGGCTCGCCGATCAAGACGGGGTTGTTTTTCCGGCGACGGGCGAGCACTTCGATGGTCGTTTCAATTTCCTTGTCTCGACCGATCACCGGATCGAGTTTGCCCCGTTTTGCAAGTTCGCTCAGGTCCCGAGCGTACTTGTCGACCGTCGGCGTGGCCGAGCGACCCTCCAGCTTGCCTTCCTCCGCGCCTTTGCCCACGACCTTGGCGGTCTTTTGCCTGAGCGAGTGGGGAGACAATCCGTACTTTCTAAGCAGGTCACCGGCGAAGCCGTCTTCTTCTTCAATCAATCCGATCAAAATATGCTCTGGGCCCACATAGCTGTGCTCGAGTTCGCGGGATGCGACGAGCGCATGCTCGAGCGCACTCTTGGCCCGGGGGGAGACGCCGATCTCCGCCGCGTGTTCGATCGGCTTGCCCCGCGGAGCGGTCTGCTCGATCGTCTTCTTGAGCTCCTCGGGGTCGAGCTTGAATTCATGAAGAATCTCGCGTGCGACGTTGTCCTCGGCGACCGATAGCAACAGGTGTTCCGTATCGACCTCCGATTTGCCGAACTCGGCGGCTTTTTGCGCCGCGGCTTGCAATCGATCAAGTCCGCTCTCGCTCATCAGCGACTGCAGATCGACGGCTTCCCGGGCTCTGGCACGACGCCGTCGGTGAGCCGCAGGGGGCTGCGGTTCGTCTTCCGATGCGCTGGCCGTCGTTTCGCCGGCAACGTCCCCGGCAAGTGCGCCGGGGCGCGCGGCACGCCCGCGCTCAAAGGGCCATGTCTCGTCAAAAAGCCCTTCGAAGAGTCCGCCGTGAAAGAGGGATTCAAGCGGCGACCATCGCTGCTGATTGCGTGCCATGAACTCCATGTAGTGTTCATCGCATAACATCAGCTGCCGATGTTGACCGTTCTCGGTAAGGGTAATTTGCGACGTCGCAGGCTTGCCGCAAATGCTGCAGTTGGCCATGACTTGCTCCTTTACAACGGCTTCGGGATTCACTTGCCGGCAGTACGAACGCTCGGGGAGCGGCACAGCGCAGCAACTCGCTTCAGCAAAAATGGTGGTATGGGCCCCGCTTATCGTTGCGCTTATCGGATTGCCCATTCAGACATGTAGGGTGCGCGGTCATAGGCTCCGCAATAAGCACGCCAGTCGATGATCAACCGGTCGGCGTATTGATTGGCCGGATTGGCCGGATTGGCCGTCTCGATGAGAGGACGTTGCCAATTCTCGCGATGGCCGAACCCGATGAGCACTTCGACAATCGTGAAGTCTTGGCGATCGCCGTTGCGCATTGCGCCGAGGCACTGAGCGGCGCCATGTCGTCGATGAGTGATTAGAGCCGCTCCAGCTTGCCTTTCCGCGATCTTCGGAAGGGTGAACGCTTCGGAGGACAGACGAATGCTCGCCCTAGAGTAAGGGTTTACCCTAGTCAAGCGAATGAGCCACGTTGCCGTTATCTCAGACATAACAAAGTGCTTTGCGCGCAACGCGCGTGCGTGCGTGCGTTGCGGGGCAGGTGTATTGCCGCTTACATCCTAAATTCGAAGTTTCAGGCGTTCGAAGGAGAGGCAGGTGGAGGTCCAGAAAGTCGATATCGGGGCACTCGAAAAAGCCGTCAACACGTTAGTCATTCGTCCGCGCTTACTGCGGCGCGATTATTGGGTTTCGCAAATCGACGGCCTGCTTGAGCGTCCGAGCATATCGGCCGCGGACCGGCAGCGCTTGTGTGCGTTGCTGACTTTGCTCGGTCCAGCCAAGCCGGACCCTGTGGCTTCGGAAAAAGACAATGTCCACTCGGAAGGTTGCGACGAACGCTTGCCCGTGACTGGTGACTGCGCAGATCTACAACGCGCGTTGTAACACCGTATAACGCAACACATCGCTATCGGTAACGCCTGGGCTAACCAGGCAAACCGCTGCACAATGCGCCCAGGGACGTATCCTCGTCGACTCGAGGTTGGCCAACCGGAGCGTACTCAAACGAAAGGCCCGCGATCCCAGGATGTGCGCTACGCTGCCTAAGCAGCTCAAATTCTGCGAAAGTTACGCTCCGCCCGGCGCTTTGCGCGTAGACCATGAGTCTGGCGTCCACGGCGCGACGGGCTGTTCCCTGATCGAGAACCGGAGATAAGCATGGCGAATGAAGGGTACGCAGACACACAACTTCTTATTAACGGCGAGTGGTGCGACGCAGAGAGCGGTAAGACGATCGATGTCGTCAATCCTGCCACCGGCAAGGTGATCGGCCACGTGGCACACGCCGGCACAGCCGATCTGGAGCGCGCGTTGTCCGCGGCTCAGCACGGCTTCGAAACCTGGCGCAAAGTCTCGGCGTACGAGCGCGCGGCTATCATGCGCCGCGCGGCGTCGCTCGTGCGCGAGCGCGTCGACGCGATTGCGCGGCTGATGACGCAAGAGCAGGGCAAGCCGCTCTTCGAAGCACGCGCCGAAGTAACGGCCGCCGCCGACATCATCGAATGGTTCGCCGACGAGGGGCGCCGCGTTTATGGGCGAATTGTCCCGCCGCGCAACCTCGCCGCCCAACAAACCGTTGTCAAGGAGCCGGTTGGCCCGGTCGCGGCATTCACGCCATGGAACTTTCCGGTCAATCAGGTGGTGCGCAAGCTGAGCGCCGCACTGGCCACCGGATGCTCGTTCCTCGTCAAAGCGCCCGAAGAGACACCGGCGTCGCCGGCGGCGCTGCTGCGTGCGTTTGTCGATGCCGGAACACCAGCCGGGGTCATTGGGCTTGTGTATGGCGATCCGGCTGAAATCTCCGCTCACCTCATTGCGCACCCGGTTATCCGTAAGGTGACGTTTACGGGTTCCACGCCCGTGGGCAAACAGTTGGCAGCGCTTGCCGGCCAGCACATGAAGCGCGCGACAATGGAGCTCGGCGGGCATGCTCCCGTGATCGTGGCAGAGGATGCCGATATCGCGCTGGCCGTCAAAGCCGCAGGGGCTGCGAAGTTCCGAAACGCGGGGCAGGTCTGCATTTCGCCAACGCGCTTTCTTGTGCACAACAGCATTCGCGAAGCGTTCACGCACGCGCTCGTCGCGCATGCGCAAGGACTCAAGGTAGGCGATGGTCTCACCGATGGCACGACGCTCGGGCCGCTTGCGAACGCGCGTCGGTTGAGCGCAATGGCGAAAGTCATCGAAGACGCGCGTGCGACAGGTGCGACGGTCGCGACCGGCGGCGAACGCATCGGCAGCGAGGGCAACTTCTTCGCGCCGACGGTGCTCACCGACGTATCGCTCAACGCCGACGTGTTCAATAACGAGCCGTTTGGCCCCGTGGCCGCCATTCGGGGCTTCGACGCGCTCGAAGATGCGATCGACGAAGCCAATCGCCTTCGCTACGGCCTCGCCGGCTATGCGTTCACGCGTTCGTTTAAGAATGTGCACCTGCTCACGCAGCGGCTCGAAGTCGGCATGCTCTGGATCAATCAGCCGGCGACGCCTTTTCCGGAGATGCCGTTCGGCGGCGTAAAGGATTCCGGTTATGGCTCGGAAGGCGGCCCCGAAGCGCTGGAGGCCTATCTGGTGACGAAGTCGGTTACGGTCACCGCGGTGTAAGCCTCGTGCCGTGCGCGTGGCGCACGGCACGTCCCGTTCAGGCGGCGTTTGCGGGTGTGCGATCCTTGCGCGACTGGAATCGTGCGACGCGCATCGCAAGCACGCCGCATGCGGCGAGCAGCGCGAACGAAAAGGCCACGACGCTCGGCCAAGCGCCTTTTTGCCAGAACCACCCGCCCCACGAACCCAGTATGCTCGAGCCGAGGTAATAGCTGAGCAGGTACAGGGAGGTCGCGTGTCCTTTGGCACCATCGGCCAGTTGTCCGACCCAGCCGCTCGCCACTGAGTGGGTCATGAAAAAGCCGATGGTGATCATGATGATGCCGATTACCACAGGCAGCAGTTCGTGAGCCAATGTCAGTGCGAGTCCGAGAGCGGCGGTCACGACGCCCGCGATCAGAATCGGGCCTCGGCCAAACCGATCCGCGAGTGCGCCGGCACCGGAGGCGGACGCAATGCCGAACACGTAGGCGCAGAAGATCAGGCCCGTTTGTGTTGCGCTCAAATCGAAGGGCGGCGCCATGAGGCGAAACGCTGCATAGTTGTAGATCGTCACGAAAACGCCCATGACGAGGGCGCCGATGGCGAAAACAGCGGGTAGCGTCGCACTCGTCAAATGCTTGCGCCACAGCGCGTAGTGAAGTGCGGGACTCATGTCAGTGCGGCGCACGAAGTTACGCGATGCGGGCAACAGCAGGACAAAGGCGATGGCTGCAGTGACGTCGACGATACCTAGCGTCAGCATCGCGGTGCGCCATGACAGATGGTCACTCAAATAGCTCATGCCGACCCGCCCCATCATGCCGCCGAACGCCGTGCCGCCCACATACAGTCCCATTGAGAACCCCAACCCCTGCGGCGCGATTTCCTCGGCCAGATAGGCCATCGCAACCGCCGGCACGCCGCCAAGTGCCAGGCCTTCGAGCGCACGCGCAACCAAAATGCCGTGCCAGCTGGGCACGATGGCGGCGCACACGTTGAAGCCTGCGGCGAGCGTCATCGAAGCGAAAATCAGGCCGCGCCGGCCCCAGCGCTCGGAAAGCGCGCCTGCGCAAAGAATGGAAAACGCAAGAAAGCCCGTTGACGTTGATAGGGCGAGCGAGCTTTGCGCTGCGCCCACGTCAAACTCCCGCGCGAAGAGGGGAAGCAACGGTTGCACACAGTAAAGCAACGAGAACGTCGAAAACCCGGCAAGGAACAGGGCGAGGCTGATGCGGCGATAGGCCTTTGAGCCGGGGACGACGCCGCGCGAGGGGCTGAGGGAGGCGTGAGCGGGCGGGGTGAGTGACCGAGGGGTTGAGGGGGCGGGTGTATCGGAGCTCATGTTTTTTTAGACAGTGCTTCGGGCGATCAACGACGTTTCGCCCCGATCGGCCGCGCGGGACACGGCAGTCAGCGCGCAGAGCCGCTTAATCGCTAAATGGAAGGACATAAGTGGCGTCCACCGCCGCTATTTTATGGGCGTCGCGAGAGACCTGCAGTCAGGCGCTACATTCGCGTTTGCATCGAACGAACCTGACGCATTGCGTTTTTGTCTGCGATGTGAGTGATGGTGGCCTGGCACAAGGCTATGTGACTTTTCATGCTGATTTCACAGGCCGATCTTCGGGCTTGCATTGCACCAATTTGGGGGATTGGGTTTATACGACTGATGATTGATTTGTTTAAATTCCGGGAAAGGTGTTATTGGTTGGATGCGCTTGGTTTGACGCGAGGCGCGGACCTATAGAGTCATCCAAATCGAGGAGGTCATCATGAAAAGCAAACTCATTGCGCCACTGCTGCTGGCGACCTTTGGATCACTTGCGGCGCCTGCTTTTGCAAGCGGTTATGGGCCGGCGCCGTTCTACAATCCAGAGGTGGGCGCGCCAGCGTCGCAACGCGGGCCAAGTGTGCAAACGCTTGCAGCGCAGCACGATGGTGATCGCGCTGTAGGACAGCATCGGGCCGGCGCTCAGGGCTGCATCGCGGTTAGCGGTACGGGTGGCGGTCGCTCGGCATCGGGTGATACGGCCGCGCCGGCCGGTAGTGACGATCTTAGTCGATGCCATTGAGTGGATTCCCGGGTGCCGCGTTCCCGACGCTGGGCAGACGACCGCTAACATAAACCGGGGCGCCGTCGAGGGGTGGCGCTACGTGGCAACCGCTTCGCTTTCGATTTTTCCAGCGCCGCGTCGCTGCGTTCGACAAATGGCCCCCGACTCCCCCTGGCATGCTTTTGGGCCCGGTATTCTGCGATCTGCCGACGCAGCACCGCAGCGTAAGGTGTTTCTTTGCCACTCGGTCACGGTGCTATGCTGTTGACCGATGCAAGGAGAGGGTGAACGGCGATCGCCGTATGCCCCGGTTGACTGGCCGCTGAGAGCATTGGCACTTAGAGGAGTTCCGTAGGTGAACCCATCCTCCTTGTTCGGCGCTGATCAGGGCCAAAGTGCTGAAGAAGTGTGGTGGCACGACGGCGAACGTGTCGCCTGCAAAAGATGGCGCAATGATGTAAACCACGACCGGCAGGCCATACTGGCCGTCTTTCCCACCACAGAACACCCGACTCCTGACAGCCTCAACCGTCTCGCCCGTGAGTATGCGTTGAGGGACGACCTCGACGGCGCATGGGCGCTCCGGCCCCTGGAATTGGTGCGCGAGCACGGGCGAACCGTGTTGCTGCTGGAGTGCCCTGATGCCGAGCCGCTTGACCGTCTGGTCAAGCCGCCTATGGAGGTCGCGAAGTTCTTACGACTCGCCGTCGCCTTATCGGCTGCAGTTGGCCGCGTACACGAACGTGGACTGATTCATAAGGACATCAAGCCGACCCATATCCTCGTGAGTCCGGCAGTCGATCGCGTCTGGCTGACGGGCTTTGGTATCGCTTCACGTCTATCACGAGAGCGCCAGTCGCCCGACTCTCCGGAGTTCATCGCTGGAACGCTGGCTTACATGGCGCCCGAACAGACGGGTCGGATGAACCGCTCTATCGATTCCCGAAGTGATCTCTATTCGCTTGGAGTCGCCTTTTATCAACTGTTGACCGGCAGTTTGCCGTTTTCGGCTTCCGACCCGATGGAATGGGTTCACTGCCATATCGCAAGGAAGCCGACGCCACTGAGCGAAAGGCTGGAGAGTGTGCCGGCGCCGGTTTGCGCCATTGTCATGAAACTGCTCGCGAAGATGGCTGAGGAACGTTATCAAACGGCAGCCGGCGTCGAGCGCGATCTGCAACGCTGCCTTGTGGACTGGGAAACGCGGCGCAGCATCGATGAATTCCTGCTTGGCCAGCACGATACGCCGGATCGGCTGCTGATTCCCGAGAAACTGTATGGGCGAGCCTCCCAGACTGAGCGTTTGCTTGCCTTATTCGAATGTGTCGTAGCGAGTGGCAAGCCGCAATTGGCGCTCGTTTCCGGTTATTCGGGGATCGGCAAGTCGTCTATCGTGAATGAGCTGAACAGGGTACTCCCGCCACAGGGTCTCTTTGCTTCGGGCAAGTTCGACCAGTTAAAGCGCGATATCCCGTATGCCACGTTGGCGCAAGCGTTTCGAAGCCTTGTCCGTCGGCTACTGAGCAAGAGCGAAGCCGAGGTGCGCACGTGGCGCGACGCCTTTCAGGAGGCGCTCGGCCTGAACGCATTACTCATGGTGGAGATCGTCCCTGAACTGAAGTTCATCATAGGGGAACAGCCACCGGTTCCCGTTCTTCCGTCACATGATGCTCAAGGACGCTTCCAACTGGTATTGCGGCGATTCATCAGCGTTTTTGCGCGACGGGAGCATCCGCTTCTACTTTTCCTCGACGACTTGCAATGGCTCGACGCGGCAACGCTCGATTTCCTTGGTGACTTATTGATCCAGCCCGACGTGCGGTACCTGATGCTAATCGGTGCCTATCGAGACAACGAGGTGGATTCGAATCATCCGCTGATTCGAAAAATCGAAGCGATGAGGAAAGCCGGCGCGGTAGTGGAAGATATCGTCCTCGCGCCGCTCACGCGAGAAGACCTGGGGCAATTGATCTCGGACACGCTGCGCTGCGAGCCGCTGGGGGCGGCCTCGCTGGCGCATTTGCTGCACGAGAAGACGGGGGGTAATCCGTTTTTTGTCATCCAATTCCTGTCGTTGCTAGCCGAGGAGGGGCTACTCTGCTTCGACCATCAAAACGCACGGTGGTCTTGGGATCTCAGGCGGATTCGTGCCAAGGGCTACACCGATAACGTTGTTGACCTCATGGTCGAGAAGCTGCGCCGGCTTCCGAACGAAACGCAAGTTGCCTTGCAGCAGCTTGCTTGTCTCGGGAACAGTGCTGAGTTCACGCGCCTCACCATGGTGTATGGGCATTCAGAAGATGAATTGCACACTAACCTTCGCGAAGCGATCGACGCTGGATTGGTCCAACGCTGCGACAATGCCTACCGATTCGTGCATGACCGTATCCAGGAGGCAGCGTATTCGCTGATTTCGGAGGCATCGCGCGCGAGCGCCCATCTGCGATTAGGGCGTCTTCTTGCGTCGCATACTGTTCCCTGGAAACGCGCAGAGACTGTCTTCGAAATCGTCAATCAGCTCAATCGTGCGTCTCTCCTCATTCAGTCAGAAGAGGAACGTAGGCAGCTTTCCGAATTGAACTTGATGGCTGGCAGACGCGCCAAGATTTCGACTGCCTATACCTCGGCGCTTTCGTATCTGCGCGCTGCCCGCGCGTTACTCACCGAAGAAAGCTGGGACAAACACTACGTACTGAGCTTTTCCACTGAATATGAAACGGCCGAGTGCGAATTGCTGACCGCAGACGTGGCGGCAGCCGAAGCCCGGCTTCTGAGGCTGGCACAACTTGCCCAAGGCGGTCACGACGTTGCCCTCGTCGCGCGTTTGCGCGTCATGCTGTACAACACGTTGGGTCGGACTGAGCGTGGCGTTGAGGTATGCCTTGAATATCTGAGGCGCACTGGCAATGACTGGTCGCCTCATCCGACCAGCGATGAAGTCATGCGCGAATACGATCGTATCTGGTCACAGATTGGGAACCGCTCAATCGAGGAACTGATTGAACTGCCCTTGATGACGAACCCAGACGTCCTCGATACGCTCGACGTCCTGGCGGAACTCGTGACACCGGCGCTCTTTTCCGAAGAGAACTTCTGTGCACTCGTCATTTGCCGCATGGTGAATCTCAGTCTCGAGCACGGCAACAGCGACGGGTCCTGCTTCGCTTATGTAATGTTCGCCATCATCGCTGGGCCGCGTTTTCTAAATTACAACGCAGGATTCCGATTTGGCCGATTGGGATATGACCTTGTCGAGGCGCGGGGGTTAAAGCGCTTCCAAGCGCGTACCTATGTGTTCTACGGAAACGTCATCATGCCTTGGACGAGGCATGTCCGAACGGGCCGCGATCTGATACGTCGCGCCTTCGATGCGGCGAACGAAATCGGGGATCTTGCCTGCGCCGCGTATAGCCTGAACCACCTGATCACCAACCTCATTGCGGCGGGAGATCCGCTGGCGGAGGTACAACGTGAAGTCGAGCATGGCCTTGCGTTCGTGCAGAAGGTTCGGTTTGGAGTCATGATCGACAACATCAGCACGCAACGTGCGTTTGTCCTGACGCTTCGTGGATTGACCTCCAAATTTGGCTGTTTCGACGATGACTCATTCGATGAAAATCGATTTGAATGTCACTTGGCGAGCAATCCGCGTCTAGGGCTCATCGAGTTCCGATATTGGGTGAGAAAGCTGCAAGCGAGATGTCTTGCCGGGGAGCATGCTGCTGCCGTCGATGCCTCTTTGCGAGTGAAAGGGCTTCTGTGGAGATCGCCGTCGTTCTTTGAAACGGCAGAGTTTCACTTCTACAGCGCGCTTGCGCACGCAGGATGCTGGGGTTGCGTCTCAGACGACCAACGACAGCGGCATTTCGACGCATTGGCTGCGCACCACAAGCAGCTCGAACTATGGGCGCAGATTTGCCCCGAGAATTTCGAGAACCGGGCCGCACTGGCGGGCGCTGAAATCGCCCGCATCGAAGGTCGCGTGGTCGATGCCGAGGCGCTCTATGAGCGGGCCATTCGCTCGGCCCGCGCGAACAACTTTGTCCATAATGAGGCGCTCGCCAATGAGCTTGCGGCGGGCTTCTATGGGGCGCGCGGTTTCGAGCAGATCGAGCATCTCTATCTGCGCAACGCGCGCTACTGCTATCTACGCTGGGGGGCCGACGGCAAGGTGCGGCAGCTCGATCATCGCCATCCGCACCTCGGCCAAGAAGTGCCCGTGCCCGGCCCGACGAGCACCATCGGTGCGCCGATCGAGCACCTGGATCTTGCGACGGTCATCAAGGTGTTGCAAGCAGTGGCGGGCGAGATCATCTTGGAAAGGCTGCTTGACATCGTCATCTGCGCCGCGATCAAGCATGCCGGTGCCGAGCGCGGGCTCTTGATTCTTTCGCGGGGGGCGGACCTGTGGGTCGCGGCGGAAGGCACAACGCATGACAACGAGATCAAGGTGGCGATGCAGGAGCTGCGGGTGACGGCAGCCATGTTGCCGGAGTCAGTCCTGCACTTCGTTTTGCGCACGCAGGAAAGCGTCGTGCTCGACGATGCCGCGGCGCACGACACGTTTGCCGACGATCCCTACCTTCGTCATCGCCGAGCACGTTCTGTTCTCTGCATGCCATTGATCAACCAGGCGGCGCTCGTCGGGGTGCTCTACCTTGAAAACAACGTGGCCACCCATGTCTTCGCGCCGGCGCGCATCGCGGTGCTCAAGCTGCTCGCTTCGCAAGCCGCGATTTCGCTCGCAAATTCACGGCTTTATGACGATCTTCGCGAACGGGAGTCCAAGATCCGCCGATTGGTCGACGCCAATGTCGTCGGCATTTGCACGTGGGATCTCGAAGGTCGGGTTCTCGAGGCCAACGACGCGTTTCTGAGCATCGTGGGCTACGACCGTGAGGACCTGACGTCAGATCGAATACGCTGGACGGTCCTGACGCCGCCCGAATGGCACGCCAGCGACGCGCGGGCCGTTCAAGAGATCAAGATGACGGGAACGGCGCAACCGTTCGAAAAGGAGTATTGGCGCAAAGACGGCAGCCGCGTGCCAGTGTTCGTTGGGCCGGTGAGCTTCGAGGGGCGCTCGAATCAGGGCGTCGCTTTTGTGCTCGATCTGACTGAGCGCAAGCGGGCCGAAGCCGAAGCACGCGATAGTGAGCGCCGCTATCGGGAGGTGCTGATGGAGCTGGCTCACGCAAACCGCGTCGCAACGATGGGTCAACTCACGGCCTCGATTGCCCATGAAGTCAACCAGCCGATTGCGGCGACAGCTACCAACGCCGAGGCGGCGCTGCGTTGGCTTGCGCGTGAACCACCGGAACTGGACGAGGTGCGTCAGGCGCTTGCAAACATCGTCAAGGATGGCTATCGAGCCGGCCAGGTCATTGGCCGTATCCGCGTGCTCATCGAAAAAACGCCGCCACGGAAGGACCGCTTGCCGATTAACGAAGTGATTCGAGAGATGATCGATCTCACAAGGGGTGAAGCGCTCAGGCACGGCGTTTCGGTGCGCTCGGAGCTCGCGGACGGTTTGCCGCTCATCGAAGCGGACCGAGTCGAACTACAACAAGTCATCCTCAACCTGATCGTCAATGCGGTAGAAGCGATGGGAGCTGTCAGCGAAGGGGAACGGCAATTGCTCGTGAGCACCGAGAAAGATGAGCTTGGGGGAGTGCTCGTCGCGGTCAGAGATTCTGGTCCGGGCCTGGAGCCGGCGGCTCTTGATCATGTCTTTGAGGCCTTCTACAGTACAAAGCCGGGCGGCTTGGGGATGGGGCTATCGATCTGCCGGTCCATCATTGAGTCTCATCACGGTCGACTGTGGGCGAGCGCGAACATGCCCCAGGGTGCCCTGTTTCAATT
>NZ_DATJJF010000204.1:0-13260 GCF_035492435.1 Trinickia sp. | reverse complement strand
GCGCGCGTGCGCTACAGCGTTGACGCTTTCAGCCTGCACGCCGTTGCATCAGCAAATCGCTCTCGGCGCCGATGAGGCTGCGGTGGTAGCCCGTTTGGGCACGCCGAAGGAAACCTACGATTTGCCGAATGGCGGAACGCGCCTGATGTGGCCGACCCAGCCTATGGGCGCGACAACCACGGCCGTCGATCTCGACGCATCGGGCAAGGTGGTGAGCGTGCGGCAGGTGCTGCAGGACAACGAGTTTTATCGTGCGGAAGTCGGCAAGTGGACGCGTAACGATGTGCTCATCAACTTCGGCCGACCCTTCGAGACGTCGTACTTTTCACGGATGAAGCGCGAGGTATGGTCGTATCGTTATCTGGAGAACAACATCAACTACATGATATTTAGCTTTTATTTCGATGATGAGGGCATTTTGCGCCTTACCCAGAGGACCCCGGACTGGACGCGCGAACCGAACATGCGAGGGAGATTCTGAGCCGATGCATAGCAAAGAACAGGAACACCGAACACTAGGCGACGTCTGTGCCCCGTTTCAACGGCTACGGGCGTTGTTAGGATAGGATTGGCGCGGACAAGCAGTCCTTGGACTGCCCGTACCGCGTTTCTTTGCGAGATTGGAGGTGTACCTATGTTCCCGATTCGGCGCTTGACGCTATTGTTGGCCCTGGGAATTTTTTCTGTCATCGTTGGTTGCGTACCTGTGGAACAGCCATCGTCAAAAGCGAATCAGACCAGAGTAGTGGTAATTTCCGGAGGGGCATGTCAGGGGCCCAATGGCCCGGTTGCAGATGGGGCGGTTTCGTACAAATGCGCCGTTCCTGGCCAGAATGTCGCCGGATGTCCTCGCTACGTGTGTCAAAGATGCAATAACGGCACATGGGGCGCGGAATACTCGTGCCAATTACAGTAACTCGCAGGCTCGCGTACTCGACCTGGCTGCGCACGGACGCAGCGACTGACTCTCTCGTCGCAAGAGATGCGCAACGCAGACGCCGGCAGCGCCGGGCCACCATGCGAGCCACGCGGTGGCGTCTTAACAAATTCGCCCCAGCGTTGCGCGCGCTAACGTAAAGTCGGATACGGTGCCGCGCTGTGTCCGGCGACCCAAGGCCCGCGAACATGCACACCGCTATCAATGTCGGCCGCCTGCCTTGATCGCGAGTGCGGCGGCAGCTGAGCGCGTTTCCACGTGTAGTTTTCGAAACAGGTGCTCGAGGTGTTTGTTCACGGTACGCGGCGCCATGTCGAGTATGTCGCCGATATCGCGATTGGTCTTCCCGCGGGAAAGCCACAGCAGCACTTCCGCTTCGCGGGTGGTGATGCCGAATTGAGACACGAGCGAGACCGTTTCCGATACGTCGTCGAATTCCTCCAGGATCATGACCCATTCGCCGCGCACTGCGCTGCGCGTAAGTCGAGCGGTGCGGCGTATACCGTTTTCGTTGGACTCGTACGTCACCGGGAGTTCGCCTCCCTCTTTAGTCCACAACAGGAGCCACTGGCACAGAGGGCCGGGTAGTCGCGCAGGCGATGTGCCTGCTTCGGTGGCACATCGATTGTCTGCGGAGCCAGCATCGCCGTAGCGCGCGAGCTGTCGCGTCGCCTGCGGGTTTTTCCAACGAATGAGGCCGTCAGCAGTCGTGATTACCGCCGCACGCGTTTCCAGCCCCAGGACGGCATCCGCATATTGTTGCGCTCGCGAGCGCTGCACGTGTGCGGCGATGCGTGCGCAGACCTCGGCAGGCTTGACGGGCTTCGTCACGTAGTCGATTCCGCCGACGTGAAACCCCTTCACGACATGCTCGCTCTCGACGAGCGCTGTCATGAAGATGACCGGCAAATGCGCATGGCGGGTGTCGAGTTTCAACTGCCTGCACGTTTCAAAGCCGTCCATCCCAGGCATCATCGCGTCCATCAAAACAACGTCGGGTGTCACACGCGACAGGCATTTGAGTGCGGCTTCGCCATTTTGCGCGACAAGTACGGCATAGCCTGCGGCATGCAGCGTGTCGGAGAGCAGCGCCAGATTATCCGGCGTGTCATCGACGATCAACACGGCCGTGCGGTCGCCCGCGAAGTGGGGCGGAGCAGCCTCGGAGCGATATGCGGAATGTTCGAGCATGAATCACGCCTTAGAGAGAGTCGAGCTGATGTGCGAGCTCGGCGAGCTGGAAGCGCTGTGCGAGCGAGCGCAATGAAGCCAAATGCCCATGCAGTTGGGGAAATTCGGCTGCCATGGCATCGAGCTGATCGATAACGCCTTGCACGTAGCCCATTTCGAGCAGCGTCTTGAGCTTCGAACGCAAGGCTTCCGGCAGTTGCGCGTGCGTGAGAGTTGACGCACCGGGCGAAGCAGGTGCTTGAGCCGCCTTGCCGGTCGGCACCCATTGGAGCTTTAACAGGACCGCGAGCTTGTCGAGCAGTAACGGTACCTGTAGCGGCTTCACCATATAGTCATCGCAGCCGATCGCCGTGGCACGCTCGCGATCATCGGCAAAGGCATTGGCGGAGAGCAGCATGATCGGGGCGGATGACAGCCTGCGCTCGCGGATCAGCCGGCTCGTGTCATAGCCGTCCATGTCGGGCATCGAAATGTCCATGATGATCGCGTCGGCGGTATGGGTGCCGAGCCAGCGCAATGCTTCGGGCCCGCTTCCGGCTTCCGCGATGAGAAACCCGAGCGGTGTGAGAATTTGATTGGCGATCGCCCTCTGGTCGGCGAGATCATCCACGATCAAGATGGTGCGTCTTGCACCGTTGTAGCCTCGGATGTCTGCGAGCGCCGTACGCACGGGCTCCACCGCATACACTTCGGGCGCGAAAAGCTTGACGACAAAACATGTGCCTTTGCCGACCTCGCTCATGACCTCGAGGCTTCCGCCTAGCGCATGGGTGAGGAGGCGGCAGATCGTAAGGCCAAGCCCCGCTCCGTGGTCGCTTGCGCTGGCGCTATGGCCGCGTTCGAACGGCAGGAAGAGCCGCTCGATTTCCGCGGCCGGGATGCCCGGGCCCGTGTCGATGATTTCGAACGTCAGCGTGTCCCAAGCGTAGCTCGCGCGCAGCGTGACGGTTCCCGCGGGCGTGAATCGAATCGCGTTGCCGATGAGATTGATGAGAATCTGGCGCATGCACTTCTCGTCGGATTTCACCACCTTCGGCAAACGGGCGGCGGTCTGCAAGTCGAAATTGAGTGCCTTTTCGCTCGCCTGCGGTCGAAGCATCGATGCGACATGCGCGATAAATTCGGGCAGCGATATTCTCGTTACGTTCAGCTGCAGCTTGCCCGCTTCGATTCGGGCGACGTCGAGCAAGCCGTCGACGAGCGCGAGCAGGTGCTCGCCGCTTCGATAGATCGTCTGGATCGCATGGTGCTGGCTCTGTGTCACCCCGTCTCTGCCCTGCAACAACAGCTGTGCGTAGCCGAGGATGCTGTTGAGCGGTGTGCGCAGCTCGTGGCTCAGCCCGGTCACGTACCGGCTTTTGGCCTGGTTTGCCGACTCCGCCGCAGCAATCGCGCGTTTGAGTGCCGCATCGGTCTTCTGATGCGCGTCGATTTCGAGCATCAGCAGTTCCGTTTGACGTTGTGACTCTTCCTGCGTGACGCGCCGGTTTTCCCGCTCGAGCACGAGCCACCACGCGGCGATGCACACGATCAATGCGAGTGCGAGAAAAATCTTCGCGTAGGTGTGGGTGAGCGCATTCCATGCTGGTGTGTCGGGTTCCACGAGCGAGCCCGCGCTTTGCGACCAGACAAGGTAGAACACGATCGCAAGCACGACGATCATCGCGATGACGAGACTCACGTAGTGGCTGATTCGCAACATCGTCGGCCCCGGCTGAAGTCCCGGGAACAGCCGCCCGAGAGCGGTGCCAATCTGGATGTGGAATCGCGCATGCGGCTTGCAGCTGTCATTGCAGCGCGAATCGAGCGAACAGCACAATGAACAGATCGTGCCGCCGTAAGCAGGGCAGTGCGCGGTATCGTCGTGCTCGAATTCGTTCTCGCAGATCACGCAGCGCCGCGTGGCCGTCTTTTCGGGCGGGGCGCTAGAGCGCGCCAGATAGTAGCGCCCCCTAGTTGCGATTGCGATGACAGGTGCGCTCACAAAGGCAACGCCAAACGCAATGAACGATGACATCGCTTGCGCCAGTGCGCCGAGCATCGCGCTCTGGGCCAGGGCCGCGGCGAGCACCGCGATGAGCATCGCGCCCACACCGACCGGATTGATGTCGAACAGGTGCGCGCGCTTGAACTCGATGTGACGCGGGCTGTAACCGAGCGGCTTGTTGACGACAAGATCGGCGAAAACCGCGCCAATCCAGGCGATGGCGATGTTCGCATACAGCGAGAGCACCTTGCCGATCGATTCGAACACGCCCATCTCCATGAGCAGCAGCGCGATCACGACGTTAAAAATGAGCCATACGACCCGTCCCGGGTGGCTGTGCGTTAGCCGCGCGAAAAAGTTCGACCATGCGAGGGAGCCGGCGTACGCATTGGTCACGTTTATTTTGAGCTGCGAGACGACGACGAAAAGCGTCATCATCGGTAGTGCCCAGCCGGGTAGCCCCAATGGATCGAGCAATTGATGATAAGCGACGAGGTACATCTGCGTCGGCTGCACGGCGTGCGGTACGTCGAGCTCGTATTGAAGCGCGACGAAGGCGAGAAACGCACCGCCCAGCATCTTGAGCGCGCCGGGGATGATCCACCCGGGGCCCGCGCCAAGAACGGCGATCCACCAGCGCTTGCGGTTGGTGTCCTCGAGTGGAGGAAGGAACCGCAGGTAATCGACTTGTTCGCCCACCTGAACGATCAGCGCGAACACGACGGATGAGGCGTGCCCGAATGCGAGCAGGCTGAACGAGCGGCCATACGGCGACCATCCGGAAAACGTCGTCCAATCCGCAAGGAACCCCGGGCTGTGCCAGAGCACGGCCGCATAGGGCAGCACAAACAGCACGAGCCACAGCGGCTGGGTCCAGATTTGCAGCCGGTTGATCAGCGTGATCCCGAACATCACCACGGGCATCACGACGAGCGCGCTGATAACGTAGGCGAAGTCGATCGAGATATGGAAATAGAGCTGCAGCGCGAGCGACATGATGCTCGCTTCGAGCGCGAAGAAGATGAACGTGAAGCTTGCGTAAAGCAGGGAAGTCAGCGTCGAGCCGAGGTAGCCGAAGCCTGCGCCGCGCGTGAGCAAATCCATGTCGACGCCGTAGCGCGCCGCGTAGTAGCTGATCGGCAGGCTAGTTACGTAAATCAGAATGGAGACGGCAAGGATCGCCCAGAGTGCGTTGGTAAAGCCGTAGTTGAGCACCAGTGCGCCACCGATCGCCTCCAACGCCAGGAAAGACACCGCGCCGATCGCGGTATTCGCTACCCGGAATTCCGACCAGCGCCTGAACGAGCGCGGCGTGAAACGTAGTGCGTAGTCCTCGAGCGTTTCGTCGCCGACCCATGCGTTGTAGTCACGCCGGATTTTGACGATGCGCTGCGTTGTGGGTTGGTCTGCTGCGAGCTGGTGCATCTGTGCCATGTCGAATGATCCAGATTTGTGCGTGCGTAACCGGCCCGGATGCACAGAGCAAGTTACGTTCCAACTTCGTCGCCGCCTATACGTCAATCGACGTATTTCGCTTGCCATATCGGCTTCGTACAGTCTGTCCACACGTCGGCGGCACCTGCCGGCGAAGTTCCCGCCAAGCGGATCAGACAGGAGAATGTGATGGCCGTAGACGATCGACTCGAAGACGTTGCAACCGAAGTTTCGTCGCCGATGCGTCGGCGTCTGCTGGGCGGGCTCGCCGCAGCGCCGCTGATGACACTCGGTATGCCGCGTACGTCTTTTGCGGATGTCCCGCCGACCGCCAAGATCAACACGACTGGCCTCGCGGTGACGGACACGACAGTCACGGTCGGTCAGCTGCACTCGTCGACGGGCACGATGGCGATTTCGGAGACGGGCTCGATTGAGGCGGAACGGCTCGCGATCGACGAGATCAACGCAATGGGCGGCGTGCTCGGGCGCAAGATCAAGATCATTCAGGAAGACGGGGCGTCCGATTGGCCGACCTTCGCCGAGAAATCGAAAAAGCTCCTCGAGAACGATCACGTCGCGGCGGTGTTCGGTTGCTGGACATCGGCCTCGCGCAAGGCCGTGTTGCCGATCTTCGAAAAGGACAACGGGCTGCTCTATTACCCCACCTTCTATGAAGGTCTCGAGCAGTCGAAGAATGTGTTCTATACCGGCCAAGAGGCGACCCAGCAGATCATCTACGGGCTTAACTGGGCAGCCGAAACGAAGAAAGCGAAGACGTTTTTTCTGGTGGGCTCGGACTACATCTGGCCGCGTACGTCGAACAAGATCGCGCGGCGCCACATCGAGCAGCATCTGCACCTGAAGGTGGTCGGCGAAGAGTACTACCCGCTTGGCACGACCGACTTCTATTCGCTGATGAACAAGATCAAGCTCGCGCGTCCCGATTGCATTTTCGCGACCGTCGTCGGCGGCTCGAACGTCGCGTTCTATAAGCAGCTCAAGGCGGCGGGCATTACGCCGCAAAAGCAGTTGCTGCTCACGCTGTCGGTCACCGAGGACGAAGTGCTCGGCATCGGCGGCGAGAATTTCGCCGGGTTCTACTCGTCGATGAAGTACTTCGAGTCGCTCAACGACGACAACAACAAGAAGTTCGTCAACGCGTTCAAGTCCAAATACGGCCAGCATTCGGTGATCGGCGACGTGACGCAAGCCGCCTACCTCGGCCCCTGGATCTGGAAAGCCGCGGTCGAGCGCGCAGGCAGCTTCGATGTGGACAAAGTGGTCGCCGCCTCCTCAGGCATCGAGCTGAAAAACGCGCCGCAGGGCTATGCGAAGGTCGATTCGAATCACCACTTGTGGAGCCGCTCACTGATCGGTGAAGGGACAACCGATGGCCAGTTCAAACTGGTCGCAGAGTCCACGGATCCGATTCAGCCGAATCCGTTCCCGAAGGGCTACATGTAAAACGCCACGTCGGCATGGACGGGGCCGCCCTGGCGCGGCTCCGGCTCGAAGGAGGGTTTCGATGTCCGCGACAGACATTTTTAACATCACGCTCATGCAGGGGTTCGCCGGCCTGAGCCTTTTCAGCGTCCTGCTGCTGATGGGGCTCGGGCTTGCGGTGATTTTTGGCCAAATGGGCGTGATCAACATGGCCCACGGCGAATTCATGACGATCGGCGCGTATACGGTCTACATGTTTTCGTGGTTTGCGCAGAACGTGTGGCATGCGTTCACGCCCGTCTACTTCTTCTTCGCGATCGTAGCGGCGTTCGCGCTCGCGTTTGCGGTGGGCTGGTTCGTCGAATGGGCGTTGATCCGACATCTCTACAAGCGGCCGCTGGATACGTTGCTCGCCACCTGGGGCTTGAGCCTCGGCATGCAGCAAGTGTTTCGCTCGACGTTCGGGCCGAAGGAAGTGAGCCCTGCGTTGCCTGACTGGCTGACGGGCTCGTGGGAGCCCGCCCAAGGACTCGACATCTCGGTAAGCGGCTTGTTCGTCATGGGGCTGGCGCTTTTGATGACGGGGGGCGTGCTGTTCCTTTTGTACCGTTCGCGTTGGGGTTTGCGAGTGCGGGCGACGGTTGCGAACCGCGCGATGGCAAATGCCGCGGGCATCAACACGAAGCTGACGGATCGGATGACGTTTGCGATCGGCTGCGGTATTGCCGGCGTCGCGGGCGCGGCGTTTACCGCGATCGGTTCCACCGGCCCGACTAGCGGTTCGCTCTACATCGTCGACTCTTTTCTCGTCGTTACGTTCGGCGGCGCGGCGAGCCTGCTTGGGACGGTCGCATCGGCGTTCGGCATCGCGCAGATGCAGTCCGTGAGCGAGTTTTTCCTTTCCGGATCCACCGCCCGGGTGCTCACGTTGGTGACGATTGTCGTCATCCTCATGCTGCGTCCGCAGGGCCTGTTCGCTTCGAAAGTGCGGCGCGCCTGACGTTTAGCCCAAAGACCGAGAGAGACCAGTCGTCGATGGCGAGCCTTCCGGTGCCTCAATCCTCATCAACCTGTTCTGAGAGACGGACATGGAACCCATGAATTCATTGGCGGGCCGCGCTGCCGCTCCGGCCGCCTCGACAGTGCCGCCGACGGGCTGGCGCGCATTGGCCCGTCGAATCGACGCCTCCGGCTACGGCGGTATCGCGGTCTTGGCCGTGTTGATGCTCGTCGTCATTCCGTTCGCGCTCGATCCCTTCCGCCTCAACATGATGGGGAAGTACCTGACCTACGCTTTCGTTGCGATCGGGCTAGTCATCGCATGGGGCTACGGCGGTGTGCTGAGTCTCGGCCAGGGCGTGTTCTTCGGTCTCGGCGGTTATGCGATGGCGATGTTTCTGAAGCTCGAGGCGTCGGATCCGATCTCGACGAAGACACAGACTACGCCCGGCATTCCCGATTTCATGGACTGGAACCAGGTGACCTCGCTGCCGCTCTGGTGGAAGCCGTTCCATTCGTTGCCGTTCTCGATTCTCGCGACGCTCATCGTGCCGACCGCGCTGGCGTTCGTGATCAGCTACGCGATGTTCAGGCGTCGCGTGGGGGGCGTTTATTTTGCGATCATCACCCAGGCGGTCGCGCTGATTCTGTCCGTCTTGATTATCGGCCAGCAGGGCTACACCGGTGGTGTCAACGGCATCACTGATTTGCGTACGCTGCTCGGCTGGGACATTCGCACGGACGAAGCGAGATTGATCCTCTACTTCGTCAACGCGGCGCTGTTGCTTGCCGTGCTCCTCGGCTGCCGCTGGATTCAGCGCAGCAAGTTCGGCACGCTGCTGCTCGCGATGCGCGACAAGGAAGATCGCGTGCGCTTTTCCGGTTATGACGTCTCGATGTTCAAGGTGTTCGCCTTCTGCGTGGCGGCGCTGCTTGCAGCGATTGGCGGTGCCATGTTCACGCTCCAGGTCGGCTTCATGTCGCCTTCGTTCGTCGGCATCGTACCGTCCATCGAAATGGTGATCTACGCAGCCATCGGCGGTCGCATGTCGCTTGTCGGCGCCGTGTATGGCGCGGTGCTCGTCAATCTCGGCAAGACCTGGTTCTCCGAAAGCTTCCCGAACCTGTGGCTCTTCCTGATGGCAGCGATGTTCATCGGCGTCGTGATGGCGTTTCCAAACGGGCTTGCTGGGTTGTACGAACAGCATGTGAGACCGCGTCTGCTGCGTCTTATCGGCGAGACCGATCAAAAAGGGGCGTGAGCCATGAGCAATACCGACTTTCTGCTCGCGGTCGAAGACCTGACCGTGTCATTCGACGGATTCAAGGCGATCGATTCGCTGAACCTTTATATCGACCGTGGCGAGTTGCGCGTGGTGATCGGTCCGAACGGCGCGGGCAAGACGACGTTGCTCGACCTCATCTGCGGCAAGACCAAGGAAACGGCCGGCAGCATCAAGTTCCGCAACGAGGAAATCACGGATTTGCCCGAGTACCGGCGAGTGCGCAAGGGCATCGGGCGCAAGTTTCAGACGCCTTCGATCTACGAAAACCTGACGGTCATGCAGAACCTGGAAGTGTCGTATCCGCGCGGGCGTAGCGTATTCGGAGCGTTGTTTTACAAGCAGGATTCCGAAGTGGCCGACCGCGTCCAGGCTGTGGCGGAGGAGATCGGCCTTGAGCGATCGCTCGATCTCGAAGCCGGTTTGTTATCGCATGGACAGAAACAGTGGCTCGAAATCGGCATGCTGCTGATGCAGGACCCGGAGCTCCTGATGCTCGACGAGCCCATCGCTGGCATGAGCGTGCGCGAGCGCGAGATCACTGCCGGCCTGCTTGACCGGATTTGCAAGAACCGTTCGATGATCGTCATCGAGCACGATATGGCATTCGTCGAGCGCATCGCGCACAAGGTCACCGTGATGCACCAGGGAAAAATTCTCGCGGAGGGACCGATGGCGCAAGTGCAGGCCGATCCCCGTGTGATCGACGTGTATCTCGGACATTGAGGGGAAAGCGATGCTGCAAGTCGAAGATCTCGTCGTGAGCTACGGGCAGAGCCAAGTGCTGCATGGCATCGGGTTCGAAGTCGGCAACAAGGAAACCGTCGCCGTCATGGGGCGTAACGGAATGGGCAAGACCACGCTGTTCAAGGCGTTGATCGGCATGTTGCCTGCCAGTCGCGGATCGGTACGTGTAAGCGGTGTGGACCTATCGAAAGACGAAAGCTACCGGCGCGTCGCGAAGGGAATCGGCTACGTGCCGCAGGGCCGGCAAATCTTTTCGGGGCTCACGGTCGAGGAAAACATACAGACGGGGCTTGAAAACTCGCCCAGCAATCGTGTGCCCGACGAGATCTACACGCTCTTCCCGGTCTTGTACGAAATGCGCAAACGCAAGGGCGGCAATCTCTCCGGCGGTCAGCAGCAGCAGCTCGCGATTGCGCGGGCGCTCGTGACGAACCCGAAGGTGCTGTTGCTCGACGAGCCGACGGAGGGCATCCAGCCTTCGGTGATCAAGGAGATCGCGAAGGCGCTCAACCGGATTCGCGAGACGCGCGACATCGCGATTCTCGTTTCCGAGCAGGTGCTCAGCTTCGCCCTTGACGTCGCAGACCGGCTGTTCGTGATCGAGGGGGGCCGCTTCGTGCATCAAAGCAGCCGCAGCGCCGGCGATACAGACCGTATTCGAGAGTACCTGTCGGTCTGACGCACCGGCGAAAAGATCTGCAATTCGGCGCGGTGGCCGTAGGTGGGCCGCCGCGGATTGATGCCCTCAAAACAAGGAACGTGTGAGATGACTGACACCCTGATCAAAGTCGACCTGAACCAGTCCGCGTACGAGAACGAGAACGTCCACAATCGCTGGCACCCCGATATCCCGATGGCTTGCTGGGTGAATCCTGGTGATGACTTTATCCTTGAAACCTACGACTGGACGGGCGGTTTCATCAAGAACAACGATAGCGCCGACGACGTACGCGACATCGACCTGTCAATCGTGCACTTCCTGTCCGGACCTGTGGGCGTGCACGGTGCCGAGCCCGGCGATCTGCTCGTCGTCGATTTGCTCGACATCGGTGCGAAGGCGGAAAGTCAGTGGGGATTCAACGGATTCTTTTCGAAGAATAACGGCGGCGGGTTTCTTACCGATCATTTTCCGCACGCGCAAAAGTCGATTTGGGATTTTCATGGTGTCTACACCAGTTCGCGTCATATCCCCGGCGTGAACTTTGCGGGGCTGATCCACCCGGGGTTGATCGGCTGCCTGCCCGACCCCAAGATGCTCGAGACGTGGAATACACGGGAAGCGGCACTGATCGCGACGGATCCGAACCGCGTGCCGGCGCTTGCTGCGCCGCCTTTCGCGGCCACCGCTCACATGGGCAAGCTCACCGGAGAAGCGAAGTCAAAAGCTGCCGCGCATGGCGCCCGCACGGTGCCGCCGCGCGAGCACGGCGGCAATTGCGACATCAAGGATCTATCGCGCGGCTCGAAGGTGTTCTTCCCCGTGTACGTCGACGGCGCGGGCTTGTCTGTCGGCGACCTTCACTTTAGCCAGGGCGACGGCGAGATCACGTTCTGCGGTGCGATCGAGATGGCGGGCTGGGTGCACATGCGGGTGAACCTGATCAAAGGCGGCGTCGAAAAATACGGCATCCGCAATCCCGTGTTCCAGCCGAGCCCGATCACCCCGACCTATAAAGACTATTTGATTTTCGAAGGCATTTCCGTCGATGAAGCTGGCAAGCAACACTATCTCGACGTGCACATTGCGTATCGTCAGGCATGCCTGAACGCCATTGAATACCTGAAAAAGTTCGGTTATTCGGGGGCACAGGCTTACTCGTTGCTCGGCTGCGCGCCGGTGCAAGGGCATATCAGCGGGGTTGTCGACATTCCGAACGCATGCGCAACGCTATGGCTGCCGACGGAAATTTTCGACTTCGACATTCGTCCGAATGCGCAGGGGCCGATCAAGCATGTGAAGGGTGATATCGACATGCCGCTGTCGATGGACATCTCCAAGTCTTGATGACGCTTCGTCACGCTAGGTAAGCCATGCCGATTTACGACTTTCATTGCGAAGCATGCGGCCCATTCGCCGTCATGCGCAGCATCGCCGAGCGCGATCTTCCGGCGTACTGTCCGGAGTGCCGCGCGAGCTCGCCCCGGGGAATCAGCGCGCCGGCGCTCGCGTTGATGTCGGGCGCGAGCCGTAATGCGCACGCGACGAACGAGCGCGCCGCCAATGCACCGCGCCATTCGAGCGAGATCTCCTCACGTCACCGGCCGGGGTGCGGTTGTTGCTCCGGCTCGAAGCTCTCGCTCGCGGGCGCGAGTGGCACGACGCAGCCGAAGGGCCTAAAGGGACCGGCAAACGGCCAGCGGCCGTGGATGATCAGTCATTGATTCGGCGTCCTAATCACTCACGCATCGCCTTGCGGTTGAGGTACGACAAGGCGAATTCGGCAACATGGCCCGAGCGGACGTCCGTGTCTGCTCGGTCTTTTTTCCATGTTTTCCGCCCCAACCCGGAGAGAAGTAATGCGCCACGGTGATATTTCCAGCAGCAACGACTGCGTAGGTGTCGCTGTCGTCAACTACAAGATGCCGCGCCTTCACACCACGGCTGAAGTGCTCGAAAACGCACGAAAGATAGCGGACATGGTTGTCGGCATGAAGCAAGGCCTGCCTGGCATGGATCTCGTGATCTTTCCCGAGTATTCGACGCACGGCATCATGTACGACGCGAAGGAGATGTACGAGACGGCATCAACGGTGCCTGGCGCCGAGACCGAGATTTTCAGCGCTGCGTGCAGGAAGGCGAACGTATGGGGCGTATTCTCGCTGACTGGTGAGCGGCACGAGGAGCATCCGCGCAAAGCGCCTTACAACACGCTCGTGCTCATCAACAATCAGGGTGAAATCGTCCAGAAGTATCGGAAGATCATGCCGTGGACGCCGATCGAGGGCTGGTATCCCGGCGATTGCACCTACGTGTCGGAAGGTCCTAAGGGGCTCAAGGTCAGCCTCATCATCTGCGATGACGGCAACTATCCGGAAATCTGGCGCGATTGCGCGATGCGTGGCGCCGAGCTGATCGTGCGTTGCCAGGGCTACATGTATCCGGCCAAAGAGCAGCAGGTCATGGTCGCGAAGACGATGGCGTGGATGAACAACGTTTATGTTGCCGTCGCCAATGCGACCGGCTTCGACGGCGTTTATTCGTATTTTGGTCACTCCTCGATCGTCGGATTCGATGG
>NZ_DATJJF010000203.1:0-5689 GCF_035492435.1 Trinickia sp. | reverse complement strand
GCCCGTTCGCTCCGGCTTGTGTCGCGCTTAAGCGGGCAACGGCTCGACGGCGTGTTTGAGTTCATCGAGAAAGCGCTTGCGCCACCAATGCACGTCGTAGCGCCGTATGGTGGCCATGAGCGAGGCATGCCGCTCCACGCGTTCTTCGATCGGCATCGTCAGCGCGCGCTGGATGGCCTCCGCCATCTCCTGCGTGTCGTACGGGTTCACTAACACCGCTTCCTTGAGCTGTTCCGCCGCGCCGGCGAAACGCGACAGGACGAGTACGCCCGGGTCCGTCGGATCCTGAGCCGCGAGGTACTCCTTCGCGACGAGGTTCATACCGTCGCGCAACGGGGTGACCAACGCGACGCGGCTCGCGCGGTACAGGCCGGGCAGGCGCTTGCGGGCGACGCTGCGATGAATGTAGCGCACGGGCATCCAGTCAAGTTCGCCGTAGTCGCTGTTGATCGCGCCGCAAAGGCTGTCCATTTCGCAGCGCAGATCGTCGTACGCGTCGAGGGCTTCGCGGCTTGGCGCCGCAATTTGGATCAGCGTGGCTCGGTCGCGGTTCTCTTCGTGGGTCTCGAGCAAGCGACGAAAAGCCTGAAGGCGCTGCGGAAGGCCCTTGGAATAGTCGAGCCTGTCGACGCCGACGAGCAACTGCCGGCGGGAATATTCCTTTCGCATGCGCTCGAACATATCCATTCCTTCGCGGCTACGAACGAGCTTAGAAAACTCCTCGATATCGATGCCGATCGGGAACGCGGCCACCGAGGCGATTCGGCCGAATCCGCGAAATTTTCCTTCGGATAGGCGTTCCGCATGGGTTTCGGCTTCGAGGTAGTGCGCGAAATGCGTCACATCGCTTTCCGTCTGAAAGCCGACCAGATCGTAGGCGAACAACGATTGGACGAGCGAAGCGTGCTCGGGAATCGCGGCCAAGACCTGGGGAGGCGGAAGCGGAATGTGAAGAAAGAAGCCGATTGGGTTGTCGCATCCCAACGCGCGCAGCTCCGCGGCGAGCGGGATCAGATGGTAGTCGTGCACCCAGATGACGTCGTCCGGCTTGAGCTGCTCGTGCAACGCATGGGCGAACTTTCGATTGACGCGGCGATAGGCGTCCGCGAAGCGCTCGTCGAATCGCGCCAGGTCGAGCCGGTAGTGAAAGACCGGCCACAAGACGTTGTTGGCGTAGCCGAGATAGTAGTTCTCGTATTCTTCTCGGCTTAGGTCGGCAGTGACCAACTGCACATTGCCGACGGTTTGAACCGTGACCTTCGCGCCAGTCTTTTCTTCCGGCGCGTCCTCTTGCTGGCGGCCGCTCCAGCCGAACCAGATTCCGCCGGTTTCGCGCAAGCTTTCCCTGACTGCCACCGCAAGGCCACCGGCAGCAGGTTTTTGAGGATTGGCAACGCGGTTGGAAACGACAACCAGACGGCTCATCGGGTCTCCTTTGGCTATGTTGTGGCTCGAATGCACCGAGCACGATGCCCGACGCTTTCGACGACGGTTCGACCCTTCAGAGCTGCGAACCATGAATCCCAGGGTTCGAATCGAATCCGCAGCAAAGGTCTTGGCTAGAAGGAAAGCGCCGTGCATCGCACCCCGTTGCGACGTGATTCGGCAAGGCGGCCGGCCGCGAAACCGCGGAGCGCTCGAGAGAGCGGTCGAACGCATCGTCGACACGCCGTACGCCGCTCGTTGCACCGGAGCGACGGGGCATCGTTGACGATGCCGCGTACGCATGCGAGAGCGAAGAGACGTGCGTACGCCCCGGATTTTAAACGATGCGGTGCGACTCGGTCATGTCGGGTGTTCGAAGGTCCACGCCGTTGCGAGTAAACTCCGTGCTTGGCCCAAGCTACGGGAAGCGCCGTTGCGCGTTACCCGAGGCATCGGGCAGTACGTTTATCCTATGCAACGCCGCCCCATGACAAACAAACCGATCGCCACGCCTTTCAGCGAACTTCCGCTTGCGCCCGCGGTACTCGCCAACCTCGACCGACTCGGCTATGTCTCGATGACGCCGATTCAAGCGATGAGCCTTCCGGTCGCGCTCGCCGGACACGATCTGATCGCTCAGGCGAAGACGGGCAGCGGCAAGACGGCCGCATTCTCCCTTGCCTTGCTCGCACGGCTCGATGCACGCCGGTTCGAGGTGCAAGCGATGGTCCTTTGCCCGACGCGTGAGCTGGCCGATCAAGTCACGCAGGAAATCCGCCGCCTCGCGCGCGCCGAGGAAAACATCAAAGTGCTGACGTTGTGCGGCGGTACGCCCATGGCGCCTCAAACCGCGAGCCTCGAACATGGCGCGCATATCGTCGTCGGCACGCCGGGGCGGATCATGGACCATCTGGAGCGGGGCAGCCTTGCACTCGGCGCCCTGAATACGCTCGTGCTCGACGAAGCGGATCGGATGCTCGACATGGGCTTTTACGACGATATCGCGAAGGTGGTCGGTCAATGTCCGAAAGAACGCCAAACGCTGCTGTTTTCCGCGACGTATCCGGAGGGCATCGCCAAGCTCAGTCAACGGTTCTTGCGCAATGCGAAAGAAGTGAGGTTGGAAGAGCGCCACGATGACAGCAAGATTCGCCAACGCTTTTATGAAGTGACCGAAGACGAGCGGCTGCACGCGGTCGGCCTGTTGCTGAACCATTACCGTCCGGTGAGCACGCTGGCGTTCTGCAACACGAAACAGCAATGCCGCGATCTGCTCGACGTGCTGCGCGCCCAGGGTTTCCACGCGTTGGCGTTGCACGGCGAACTCGATCAGCGCGAGCGCGATCAAGTGCTGATCCAGTTCGCGAACCGAAGCTGCTCGGTGCTGGTGGCCACCGACGTCGCCGCGCGCGGGCTCGACGTGGCCCAGCTCGAAGCCGTCATCAACGTCGACGTGACGCCGGATCCGGAAGTGCATGTACACCGCATCGGCCGTACTGGGCGCGCAGATCAGGACGGCTGGGCGTTGACCCTCGTCAGCATGAACGAGATGGGGCGCGTGGGCAGCATCGAACAGGCGCAAGGGCGCGATCTCGAATGGCACGCGCTTGCCGAACTCAAGGCCGAAAGCAATGCCCCGTTGTTGCCGCCGATGGAAACGCTGCAGATTCTCGGTGGACGCAAAGAGAAGATTCGCCCCGGCGATGTGCTCGGAGCGCTGACCGGCGAAGCGGGTTTTAGCAGCGCGCAGATCGGCAAAATCAACGTGACCGAATACTCGACCTATGTCGCGGTCGAGCGAAGCATCGCACGCGACGCGCTGCGCAAGCTCAACGCCGGCAAGGTCAAGGGCAAGAAGGTCAAGGTCCGGTTGATGGACGAGTGACGCCGGTCGGCAAACCGCTGCTTGGCGTGGTTGCCGCAAGCCTCGATTCGACGGCGAAACGCCGTCGAACGTTGTTGCATCGAAGAGAAACCATGAAACGACTGTTTCTAGCCGCCCTCGCGGCCACGTGTTTCGCCACGGGCGCTCATGCACAAAGCAGTGAGCCGGGCCCTTTCGTCACGCCGTCGGGCAGGCTGCAATTCGTGCAAGCCGGCTCGGAATTCTCGGGGATGCTCGACGCCGAAATTTTCGATCGCTTCGGCGCGAATCGGCTCACGCATTTCGATGACGTCGATCAGTCCAACGACACGCTCACGCGCATGCTGGTGCTGACCGATCGCGGCCCCGTGCTCTACGATTTCCGCCGTCATCCGCCGCTCGTGCAGCGATTGGGCAAGCGCATAGCGGTGAGGCGCGTCTTCTGGCAGGGCGATGAAGTCGTATTGCGAAGCTCGACGGGATGGTTTCGCTTCAAGGGTGGCGTCTTGACGAACCTGCAATCGTCGAAGATGACGTTTCATTGATCACGCGCCGGCGGCTTCCCATTGCTCGACCCGGACCGAATGGTGGCCGCGCCCAACCCTGCGCCGGCGAACGCGCACGCCGCGCACACGAGCGCGACGGCGCGCAGCGCCGCGCCATGCACCTCAACGAACACGATGCCGAGCACGGCGATAGCAAGCAAGCTCGCCACGCGTGCAACGGAATTGTTGATGCCGGAGGCAACGCCGGCGCGCTCGGTCGACACCGAACTCATGACGGTCGTGGTCAGCGGCGCGACGGTGATCGTCATGCCGAGCCCGAGCACTGCCAGTGCAGGGAAGTAACCGGACCAATAACTGCCGCGGGCGAACGGCAGCGCCAGGAGCGCAAACCCGATTCCGGCCACGCAGGGCCCCGCCGTCAAAAGCGTGCGCGGACCATAGCGGCTCGTCAGGCCGCCGGTGAAGCGCGACAGCAAGCCGATGATGACCGGCACCGGCAGCAGCGCGGCGCCCGCTTCTGTAGCGGTGTAGGCGTGCGCGCGGATCAGTGTGTACGGCAGAAAAAACAGCAAGCCGCCCAATCCGAAGTAGAGCAGCAGCGTGACGAGATTGGCCCCGGTGAATTCGCGCGAGCGGAACACGTCGAGCGGCACCATCGGATGGCGGCTGTTCGCTTCGATTGCTACGAATGCGGCGAGCGCCAGCACGCCGGCGCCGATCGTCCCGACCACGAGCGGATCGGCAAATCCATGCGCCGGGGCTTCTGTGAGTCCGTAGGTAAGGGCCCCCAATCCCGCCGCCGCGCTCAGCGCGCCTAGCCAGTCGAGCTTTTGCGGTGCATCCCGTTTGTGGCTATTCGGCACGGAAGACGCGGCCAAGACGATCGTCACCACGGCGAGCGGCACGTTAAGAAAGAAGATCGCGCGCCAAGAAAACGCATCGACCAACCAGCCTCCCGCCACCGGTCCCGCGGCGGACATCATCGCGCCTACCCCGGTCCAAATGCCGATCGCCCGCCCGCGCGCTTCGCCTTCGAATACCGCACCGATGATGGCAAGACTGCTCGGAACGAGAAGCGCCGCGCCGATGCCTTGAGCCGCGCGTGCGGCGATGAGCGCATCCGTATGCGGCGCCAGAGCGCAGGCGGCCGAGGCGAGGGAGAAGAGCCCGATGCCCCCGATGAACACCGTGCGTCGGCCCAGTTTGTCGCCCATCGACCCGCCGACGAGCACGAGAGACGCGAGAAACAGCAGATACGCGTTGACGACCCACTGAATGGCGGCAACGCTCGCGCCGAGGTCGCTTTGAATGGAGGGCAGCGCGACATTGACGACCGAGCCGTCGATGAACGCCATGCTCGAACCGAGGATTGTCGCGGCGAGTGCGCGACGTTTGCGCCGACATGGCCGATCGACCGCGGTGGGCTGGGTGCGGATGATCAGTTCGTCGCAGGGCGCGGCCTGGACGGCGACGGCATGCGGGCGATCGAAAACGTCTTGGCTGGCCAAATTCGCTCCCGTTCTGATCGGCTGGGGGATAGAGGGTGTTCGTGCTGGGACGAGAAATGGGGGCGCCCTTGGCAAACAGTATGAGGCATGGGCGCCGTCGATGGCGCTCCGGCGAGCCGATCAACAGTCAGAGGCTATCGCGGACACTCGGCGCGAGCGTTGCCTGCGGATTCCCGCGCGGGCCCTCATCCATCGCCAAGCGTGGACAAATTACGCAAATTACGTAAAATGCGAAATGTCCTGCTGGAGGAACATCTATGACGACTGTCACCGCCACCGATCTGGCCCGGCGCACGAACCAGGTGCTGGACGCCTTGGCACGAGGGGAATCGGTCACCATCACCCGCAATAACGCCGTGCTCGGGACGATCAATCCGCCTGTGCGT
>NZ_DATJJF010000202.1:0-2930 GCF_035492435.1 Trinickia sp. | reverse complement strand
ACATCGTTTACATTTTCAGGCATCGCGGTGCCAGTGTTGCACGGGTTCAATGGTTTTCGTTCGTTCGTCGAGCAGTCCAAGAAGGTGAAAGCTGTAGCGGATCTGCCATTTAGTTTCGCCAATTTGCTTGAGAGCGACATGATCTTTGGCCAAGACGTGGGACAGATAGATGAGCTCTCCTGCCCAACGGATTTCTCCATTGGGTCGCACGTAGCGCACGAGGACATCGTTGCCATATTCCACAGCCGGCAGTTTGGCCGGATAAGGTCTGAGCGAAGCGCGATAGACTTTACCCGGTGTCGTTCGATTCAGAGCTTCGTGCGATCGCTCGAAGTTGTATTCGTGTCGGAAGTGATTGAAACGGCATTGTTGGGCAGTGAAGTTCGGCGCCAGCGGATAAACGGCCGCCGCCTTGAGGCTGCGGTGCATGCGCTCATGGCGGCCGTTCTGCCCGGGCTTGCCTGGTCTGATGCGTTGCGGACGAATACCGAGTCTGATCCACCACTTGGACAAGGTGCTGATGCCACCGACCGCAAGCGAGGCAAACGGCGGCCCGTTATCCGAGCGGATGCAATCGGGCAAGCCGTATTCGCGAAACGCCCATTCCATCCACGGTTGCACCGCCTCGGTCGTAGGGTGCGCGAGCCCCTGGCATGCAAGCAGATAACGCGAGAAGTTGTCGCTCAGCGTAAGCGGATAGCAGCGCTGACGGTTGCGCAGCGCGAAATCGCCTTTGAAGTCGACGCTCCACAACTGATTACAGCGCTGACAGGCTGCAAACGCCGTGCTGTCCGGATGAACCCGGCGGCGCATTCGCCGCGGCCGGACCAAGCCCGCGCGTTTGAGTATCTCACCGGCCGTGCTGTCAGCAGGCCATCGGCAGCGCGGATACTCATCGCGCAGACGATCGAGTACCTTCTTGGGCCCAAAGCTCTGATGTGCAAGCTTAGTCTGAATGATCATCTCAACGAGTTCGGGCGCCGTCGCATTCGGGTGTCGATGCGGCGCTCGCGAGTGTTCGGCCACCGCCTGCATCCCCTTTGCTATCGTTCGCTCGATCCACTTGTCTCCAGTCGGACGACTGACTCTATACGCCGCGCACAGCTCCGTCTTCTTGAACCGCCCGCTCAACCAATCGTTCACAAAGCGCTTTCGTTCATCCATCGCACAGGTCTCCGTCCATGGCATTGGCAAGCCCTCCTTTGCCAACACACTGTAGGATGTAAACCATGTGCCCGGTTTACTTTGTAAATGATGTTACCGGTTTGCACCCGCCTAGGTCCTCCCCTTGAAGGGGAGGATGGGAACAGCGTTCCGCTCTAACTTATTACCATCGCCAGCCGCCCCGCAGTGGCATTGCGGCGTATTAGGTCATGCGCTTCTTCGACGCGCTCGAGCGCGAAAGTCTGCGTCACGACCGGCTTGATGCGCTTCAAGCGCACGAGCTCGAGGGTGTGCGCGATTTCGGCAACGTTCACGTAACGCGACGAATGGAGCTCGAGCCCGCGATGCAAAAACTCGAGCGGGTTCACGGTGAATCCAGGTTCAATTCCGTACACCGGTTGCGGCTGCGCGCCTATGATCACGAGGCGGCCGCCCACCGCCAGCGATTGCAGCGCGGCCTCGAGCGTTGCGCGGCTCGCGACGATATCGATCGCTGCATCGACGCCGAAGCCCTGCGTGAGCGCCTTGACCGCGTCCGACAGATTCGCCTTGCGTGCGTCGATGACTTCATCGGCGCCGTGCGCTTGCGCGAGGGCAAGCTTGTCATCGCCGATGTCCGCGGCGAGCACCCGCGCGCCGCAAAGCCTGGCCATTTGCACCATGTGGATGCCGACTCCGCCGCCGGCGCCCACGATCAGCACGCTGTCGCCGGGGCCCAGCCGCGCTTCCTTGTGGCACGCGTGATACGGCGTGGCGATCGCGTCCGACGCGACCGCCGCGTCGACGTACGACACGCCATCGGGAATCGGCACTGTGTTGCGCTCGGGCAGCGCCACGTACTCCGCATACCCGCCGTCGATCGCGGCGCCGATATTGCCGCGTTGATTGAGGCACAGCGTTTCACGGCCGGCGCGACATTGCTTGCACTGCCCGCACGTCAGGTAGAAATGGTTGGTTACCCGCTGGCCGGTTTTGACGGTGCGCACCGCGTCGCCGACTTCGACGACGTCGCCGGCGATTTCATGGCCGGGAATGCGCGGGTACGCGGTGACTCGCCCCGGCGTCGCCAGCAGGTTGACCACCGTAAGCCCGATGCCGCAAGCACGCACGCGCACGAGCACGTCCGCGGGACCGACCTGCGGCCTTGGCATTTCGGCGAGCTCGAGCGGCTGGCCAAACGCGCGCAGCACCATCGCTTTCATTCGTTCACCCGTACTCAATCTGCATGACGAGCGCCATAGTGCACCAAGCGGCGCAAATACTAAAGTGCCCACGGCTCAATCCCGCCGCCGTGAGTTAATATCGCGACTCTCTCGTCAATCGCTGTCAAGAGTGCCTTCTATCATGGCCAAAACTGCACCGGCAATTTCTCCCGTCATGCGCAAATTGAGTGAGTACATCGCGCGGGTGCCGCGGCAGCGGCTGCCGGCGGATGTCATGGAGCGCGCGAAATACCACGTGCTCGACACGCTGGCGGCGATGGTATCGGGCGCGCCGCTGCTGCCGGGCCGCCGCGCGATCGAATACGTGAGCGCATTGGGCGGGGTGCCCGAAGCCGGCATCGTGGGCAGCCGGGTCGTCACGTCGGCGGCCAACGCGGCGCTCGCGAACGGCATGCTCGCGCATGCGGATGAAACCGACGACGCCTATTATCTCGCGCTCGTGCATCCAGGCTGCAGCGTAGTGCCCGCGGCGCTCGCGATGGCCGAGCGCAACCGCCGCAACGGCACGGCCCTGCTGCGCGCGGTGGTGCTCGGCTACGACGT